>JBJTTC010000141.1:0-2730 GCA_046079965.1 Sediminibacterium sp.
GGTGCCAATAGTAGCAAGTACCATGATCACCCTTGTAATGGTGTTGGTTACAGAAACTTCCATGAACCGAAAGGCAGAAAACCCAATGAAGCCAATAGCCATAGGTTGCATGAACCGAAACCAGTGGATGGTTTTTCCCTGGTCATCGAAGTAATCGAGGAGATAGGAAAGTCCGCCCATGAGCAGGCAGGCAGGAGTGATCCAAATAAGCAGGGTAGCTATTGCCAGAAGGAGTCCGCCTCGCTTATATCCTATGAGGGTAAGGGTTTGGGTGGAGGAAGCGCCGGGTAGCAGCTGACAGAATCCATTGTATTCCATCAATTCTTCTTCGGTCACATCCCTGCGGCGCTTTACAAAAGTTTGGTACATCATGCCCAGGTGACCTTGGGGTCCACCAAATGCAGTGATGCTGTGCAAGAGCACAGCCTTCAAAAAGGGGATGTGTCTTAAAAAATGCAATTCAGCCGATTTTCAATCCAAACACGATTATCGTGCTAAAGATATCGGTTATTTTTTTAGTCCGATCTCCCGCAATCTTTCTTCAAGATATTCCCCCGCAGTGATATCGGTATAGGCCTTGGGATGTGCGCTGTCGATACAGCGGTCAAGGCAGGCCAGGCTCATTTCGCTGCGCGGATGCAAAAAGAACGGCATGGAGAAACGGCTGGTATGCCACATTTCACGCGGAGGGTTGACCACGCGGTGGGTGGTACTCTTTAACATGTTGTTCGTTAAGCGCTGCAACATATCACCCACATTCACTACTATTTGATTGGGAAGAGAAGTAACGCCTACCCATTCCCCCTGCTTGTTCAATATTTGTAATCCATCAGCGGAAGCGCCCACCAGCAGCGTGATGAGGTTGATGTCTTCGTGCTGTTCTGCCCGTATGGCAGACTTAGGTTCATGCGTGATGGGCGGATAGTGAATGCATCGAAGGATGGAATTTCCATTGTGTAAGTGCGGATCGAAATACTGCGATTCCAGTCCGAGATATTGCGCAATGGCCGACAATAGGGCACCACCACTTTTTTCAAAATGTCTATATGCGTTGAGCAAGGTTTCATCGAATCGTGCAATATCTGTTACCGATACATTCGTTGGATACTCTTTGGCAATTGGATCTCCATCGGAAACTGTTTGACCATACTGAAAGAATTCCTTCAGGTCGGGCGCATCACTTCCCTTGGCATGTTCTTTACCAAAACTGGTATAGCCCCGCTGACCCGCGAGACCGGGTACTTCATATTTTCTTTTCTGCTTTTCTTCCAATGCAAAAAATGCTTGCACCAAACGATACAAATCAGCAATCAGGTCATGGGGAATTCCATGGTTGGTAACAGAAACAAATCCGACATCCTCGAAGGCATGTCCCAATTCCTGTACAAATGCTGCCTTACGCGCTGGGGTCCCCTGTAAATACTGATCCAGATCAACTACCGGTATGGCCATACAAAAATTTTTTAATAAGCAACTAACTGCGTCAGACAGCAGTCTTCTGAATAACGATCACTCTGCATCTTTTATGCGCAATTCCCTTTATTTTATCACCTTTGTACCATGAAAATACTTCACTCGCTTCTCCTGCTTCTGATTTTGCTTTTTGCTGCCTGCTCTCCCAAGTACAGTCGCTTTTCCGGCAACTATCGTTTTACTTCCGCCGAAGGCGCCCCCGACTATACACAACTGGATTACTGGGCAGCCCATCCTTATAAAAAAGATCCTTCCGACAGCGTGCCTGAACCACTGCGTGTCGGATACCGACCCGATTCGATGGTAGATGTTTTTTTCATCCATCCTACCACGTATACTGCTGATGAAAAAAAGACCGGCTGGAATGCCCGCACCGATGATGCTGAACTCAATGCCAAAACAGATTATAGTCCGATACTCTACCAGGCCAGCATCTTCAATGAAGTTGGAAGGGTTTTTGCCCCACGTTATCGCCAGGCACATCTCTCCGCCTATTATCCAAGAACAAAAGAAGATACCATCGCCGCGTTGAATGCCTTCAATCTGGCTTACTCCGATGTAAAGAATGCTTTTCTCTATTACTTGCAAAACGAGAACAAAGGCAGACCCATCATTATTGCCTCTCATAGCCAGGGCTCTACCCATGCCCAACGACTCCTGCTCGAATTTTTTGATAATACCCTGCTCTACAATAAACTGGTAGCTGCCTATATTCCCGGCATGTATGTGAACACAGAAAAATTTGTTACAATTCGCCCTTGCCTCGCCCCCCAACAAACCGGCTGCATGGTGGGCTGGAGAACTTATCGCGAGGGATATATACCCGAATTCGTCGAGAAAGAAAAAGGCAGTTCACTCGTGACCAATCCCATCAC
Source organism: Sediminibacterium sp. (assembly GCA_046079965.1). Lineage (GTDB taxonomy): Bacteria > Bacteroidota > Bacteroidia > Chitinophagales > Chitinophagaceae > Sediminibacterium. The sequence goes on from JBJTTC010000141.1 coordinate 2,349, forward strand.
ATGGGATAGCAGCCGGCCAACTGCAGACCGCTTTGAAAACAAGGGCGCCATCCTCCTCAAATTCAATAAGCTGATTCCTCAATCAACCGCGGCCATCATTCACAATCGGGTATTGTGGACGCCCCGCCCTGTTTTTTTTGGCAGCAGTTTGTATAAAAGCGAGAATTACCATGTGGGTGATTTCAACTTGTATTACGTCAACGTGCGCGAGAACCTGCAAGTACGGCTTTCAGCTTTTTGGAAAAAATAAGGAAGAGGAAGGGTTAACCATTTTTAGTTGCCGAACTCGCTCAGAAACTTGATGCGCATGATTTTCAGCTGCTCCCAGGTAAAGGAATAATCATTCAATTCTTCCTGTGCCAGTTGGAGGGAAGAGGTCTCG
>JBJTTC010000142.1:0-9743 GCA_046079965.1 Sediminibacterium sp.
ATCAACATAAACATCCACCGGAGTTCTTCCATCGGTTGCTTGTACACCGGTAACGTGAACACCACCGCCACTGGCTACAGAGTTACGAATTGGATTGCCCTTGTCGTTCAATCCGCCTGTGTTAGAGAACAATCCGGAGAAGTTACCCCACTGCTCTGACAGGGAGAAGAACTTTCCACCGAATTGGTAATCGATAGAAACAGCCATATTGAATCTCTTGTAGGTCAAGAAATTCTGAATACCTCCAGTAATTCTTGGCACTACAGAGCCCCACTCTTTGGTAGCATCACCGGCACTGAACCAGCCCAGTCCTCCGCTGAAGCCATTGGTGGTGATGAGTGGTTGGCCTGCATCATTGCGGCGAATTCCACCGCCTCTGAGCATACCCCATTGTTGACCTGCAACATGGAAGGCACGGGCAAAACGAGAACCAAATGAGCCTCCGGAAAGAACGATGGAAGACAACCCAGGTGCCAATTCTTTCACCGGATTATCAATCAGGTAAGAGAAGGTACCATTGGCACGCCATTGGAAATCTTTCTTATTGATGATTCTGGCAGTCAATTCAGTTTCAATACCCTTGCGCTGAATCCAGGCAGCATTGATACGCTGAGCAGTAAAACCACTCACACCACTGGTTGTTACCTGCAGAGGTGCTTTGATATTATCCTCGAAAAAGTAAGTAAGTGTCAATCCAATTTTGTCTTTGGCAAAACGCAGATCAAGTCCTGCTTCCCAGGTAGTAATCAACGAACCTTTGAGGTTAGCATCCGGAGCAACATCAGGTGTTGACATCAGGAAGTTACTTCCCCACAAAAGCGGATTAACAGAATAATTCAGATTTAATTCATAAGGATTGAGGGCCACCGGTTTTCTACCCCATGATCCAAATAATTTACCAAAACTCAACCAAGGCAAGGCATTCTTGGTAAAATCAGAGAATACAAATGAAGTACCCAATGATGGAGACAACAATGAATTGTCGGTGGCAGGCAAAGTAGAGAACCAGTCATTCCTTACTGCCCATGTTAAACTCAAGAACTTTTTGTATTCAAAATCACCAAATGCAAACAGTGAGTTGGCTTGTTGATCGGAACGAGAATTAGAGAATGTAGCAGTTGTTTTAGAATTGCTGATTGCATACAACTCCGGAACATTCAAACCATTGTTTGTACTCGCAGCAACTGCCCGGTTACGAATGGACAAGCGGTTGGCACCGGCATTCACAGATACCGCCAAATCACCGAATCTGTTGTTGTAATTCACTACTCCTTCAAAGTTCCACTCTCTGTTTACGGTATTGCTGGTTCCATAGCCCGCCAAGTAACCAGTTTGAACCCCAGTAAACTCGAGTATATTCGGAATAATGTTCTCTACATTTTCATTGAACTGATCTGTACGGATGGTTCCGCGTACTTTCAGGTGATTATTGATTTTATACGTTAAACCAACGTCTCCATAAATTCGATCACGGTTTTGAACATAATTAATTTGTTCATAGTATGTGTAAGGATTGTACCAGTAGTTGGCGCCATATACGCTATTGCGAGGTGCTGCTGCACTCCATGCACCGGGATTCCGACGGAAATTCCAAGAGGTAATTGTTCCAATCGGAGTCTTGAAATTTGAAAAATCACGCAGAATATTTATATCCAAATCGCGGTGGAACCACTGGTTAAAGTTACCGGAAGAATTATTGGCATAACCGTCACCAAATTCTCCATTGATGCGCTGATTGGTATAAGTCAAATTCGCATTTAATGAGAACATCTTACCCAATTCCATATTAAACGCTGCAAAGAGATTATGGCGAATGGATTTGGTGTTAGGCAATAAACCGCGAATGGACTGATTGGTATAAGATACACGCAAATTTTGTCCTGCACCATTGCTTTGCGTAAAGCTCACATTGGTATTGTTGGTGATACCTGTATTCCAGAAGTCACGCACGTTGTTGGGTTGTGCTACAAAAGGAGCAGTCTGTCCGCTTCTGCTATGACCAGGAATGAGCGCATACCATGGAATATATTCACTTCCATCGATTTTCGGACCCCAGCTGGCGTCATCGGTGAAGTCATGGTATTTTTTACCATTCAAACCCTGCCATTCTGCAGGCATGCCGGCAACATAGTTAAAAGTCAACCAATCACCATCTCCTCCACCATATTCATCCTGGTATTTAGGGAGGAAAGCTGCTTTATCGAACATCAATCCCTGGTTTACTTCAATACCAATGCCTTTTTTACCACCGCCTTTGCGGGTAGTTACTACAATTGCTCCGTTCACAGCACGGCTACCGAAAAGAGCAGTAGCATTGGCACCTTTCAGTACCGTAACGTCTTCCACATCATCGGGGTTGATATCAAATGAGTTGGTAAGTGTACCATCAACTACGTAAATGGGTGCAACATCCGAAAGTGATCCACCACCACGAATTCGAAGGAATCCCTGATCATTCAATTTAGCAGCACTTTGACCGCGAAACTGAACACCGGCCACCTTTCCTGCCAAAGCATTGTTCAGGTTGGGTTGACGTATCACATTCAGTTGATCCGATTTGATTACCTGCGAACTAAATGGGGTCGTTCTCTGCGACTTTTTCACGTTAAAGGCAGTGGTAACCATAACTTCCTGAATCTCATCGGCTTTTGCCTTCAAATCCACATTCAAAAAAGCAGAGGAAGCCATTACTTCTGCGTTGTCATGTCCGATAGCAGAAATGGTAAGCGTAGAACCCTGCTTGACCCGAATGTTAAAAACCCCGTTGGCATCGGCTTGAACATAGTTTTTGGTGCCTTTTTCCTGAACTGTTGCGTTGGGAACAGGCCCGCTAACATCTGAAACCCTGCCCTGCACTACAACTGTCTGGGCACTGATTACTGTTACTGAAAACAATAACCAAGCCAGCATTGGTACAATTTTTCTCATGTTGTTGGTTGTTGAAAATAAATAATAAAAAATCTTTATTTATAAGTATTATTAAATCCTCAATTAACTTATCCGAAATTTTCGGTAAGCCGTTTTTTTTTAAATTTTCTGAATGTCGCTTGTCCTAAATTCTAACATCATTTCCCCCATCTCTTTTTCTTGGTCACTTTAGCTACCAAAAGCCTGCGGACCTTTGGAATTGATTGCTTGTTGAACAATTCCAAACTGAAATTAATAAATAATTAACAAATGTTATAATAATTATTTAAATTTTTTATGAATCCTATACAAAAGACCTCATATTCACCTTTTATGCTGCATTAAAAAAAGAAAAACATAAATAAATGTTATAACTACAATAAATCGCTTTTATTTTAATTGCTTATACATTATGAATCCTGCTATTATGAAACAATAATTGTCACCCACAGAAGCAGAAACTAGCCTCAGGTATAAAAAATAGTTGGGACCCTCCTTTTGAAATAGATTTGCAGCATGATTTTACTTGATGGAAAGGTGGCTGCAGTAGCCATCAAAGAAGAACTAAAAGCGGCTACCCAAGCCATCATCCAACTTGGCAAACGCCCGCCTCATCTCGCGGCAATACTGGTAGGTAACAACGGTGCGAGTGAAACATATGTAGCAAGCAAAGTAAAAAATTGCGAGGAAACCGGCTTTTTGTCCACCCTGATCCGGCTGCCACAAGAAGTTTCGGAAAAAGAATTACTGGAAAAAATCAACCAATTGAATGCAGATGCCGGTATAGACGGCATATTGGTGCAATTGCCCCTACCTCAACACATCAGCGAGTCGGTCATCATTCAAGCCATTCATCCCAATAAAGATGTGGACGGATTCCATCCCATCAGCGCCGGAAAGTTGGTGCAGGGACTGCCTACTTTCATCCCTGCAACTCCCTATGGAATTCTTCTGTTACTGGAACATTTTCAGTTACCTACAAAAGGAAAACATGCCGTTGTTATCGGACGCAGCAATATTGTTGGCCGACCCATGAGCATCTTGCTCAGTAGCAATATTCCCTATGGTAACTGTACAGTTACTCTCTGCCATTCCCATACTCCCGATCTTTCCGCTATCACCGGCCAGGCAGATATTCTCGTGGCTGCACTCGGGAAACCGGGTTTTGTAAAAGCTGATATGGTAAAACCCGGAGCCATTGTTATCGATGTAGGCATTACCCGGGTGTCAGATGCAACTTCAAAAAAAGGGTTCCGAATCAAGGGAGATGTGGCATTTGATGAGGTAGCGCCTTTGTGTGATGCCATTACCCCTGTACCGGGAGGTGTTGGATTAATGACCATTGCCGGCTTACTGAAAAATACATTACAAGCTTATCAACACAATGCTTCGTAACATCTATTCCATGCCCTCTTCCGAACTCAGCTCAAACGACCTGGCTCTCCCGGTAATGGAAACTTTTTATTCCCTGCAGGGGGAAGGATTTCATCAGGGGAAAGCTGCATTTTTCATCCGCCTGGCCGGCTGTGATGTAGGGTGTTTCTGGTGCGATGTAAAAGAAAGTTGGGATGCATCACTTCATCCGAAAAAAAGTATTCATTCCTTGACACAGGAAGCAGCAGCCCATCCCGCTACAACTGTTATCATCACAGGCGGCGAGCCCTTGCTGCATCAATTAGATGGCCTCACTCATTCGCTACATACTGCAGAAAAAACAGTTCATATAGAAACTTCCGGCTCTTCCCCGCTTTCCGGCGATTTCGACTGGATCTGTCTTTCCCCAAAAAAATTCAAGGCGCCCCTGCCTGAAGTCATAGAAAAAGCCAATGAGCTAAAAATCATAGTGTACAACCAGCATGATCTGAAATGGGCGTTGGAATGGGAGAAACAAATTGCCCCTGATTGCCACCTTTACCTTCAACCGGAATGGGAGCAGCGGGAACATATTCTACCGGAAATCATCAGTTTCATTCAACAACATCCTCAATGGAAACTGAGTATGCAGGTGCATAAGTTTGCATCCATCCCCTGATGATCACTTTTCTATCAATTCCTTTAACACGGGTTTCACAGGCTTTGTACGATATTGCTGTCATGAGAAAATTTTTCTCTCTCCTCTTATTGGTTCAATCTACCCTTTGCGGCAAAGCACAGGTCTATTCACCGGATAAGATTAACGCCGCCGCTTTTCCTGTTTACGAAGAGGCTATTCGCCATTTACAAGAGGAACGATATGCTGAGGGAATTGAACTGCTTAAAAAAAGTATCCAACTAGATAGCAATTATGCCGATGCATTGCTTTCATTGGCAGGAGTGTATGGTCAATTAAAAAAATATGATTCATCAGTAATTTGGTATGAACAAGCCCGCAGCATTGACAGCAATTATTTTGCTCCTTATCTGCTGCCCTACTCCATCAATCTGGCAGGCAAAGGTGATTTTTATGCTGCATGGCTGGCTGTGAATCGATTCATGACCATTCAGGGTCTGAACGAAAAAAGCCGCAAGAGTGCTTTGTACCGCAGGTCTTGCTATCAATTTGCGCTCAACTATGCAGACGAGCACCAACATGTGGCATATAACTTTACTCCCGAAAATTTGGGCGATTCAGTCAATTCTGCATTCTCTGAATATTATCCAACCGTTACCATCAATGATAGTCTGCTCGTTTTTACAAGACGAGAGGGGGGAAGGGAAAACTTTATTGAATCAGCCTTTCGCGGAAAAGAATTTTCCCGTTGGAGACGCATACCAGGCAACCTGAACGAAGAACCTAAAAAAGGAGCCATCAGTGTTTCTCAAGACGGAGATTGGTTGCTCTTTGCAGGCATGTTTCCTGATCAGGGATACCGAAGTTTTGATATCTACATCTCATATGCAACTCCCGAGGGCTGGAGTGAACCCGATAACCTGGGACCCGCAGTTAATTCTGACTTCTGGGAAAGTGCCCCTACCCTGAGTCCGGATAAAAATACCCTTTACTTTACCAGCAAACGCCCCGATGGGTTCGGAGGGGCTGATCTTTATTTTTGCCGCCGGCTGCCAAATGGAAGTTGGAGCGAAGCGGAGAACATGGGACCGACCATTAATTCCGCGGGAGATGAAGAGTCTCCCTTTATTCATGCCGACAACCAAACCCTTTATTTTACCTCCACCGGTTGGCCCGGTTATGGAGGCTCAGATTTATTTATATCAAGAAAAAACGCCGCAGGAAAATGGGAAATACCGGTTAACCTTGGTTATCCCATCAACACCATAGAAAATGAAGGCAGCCTTTCTGTTGCTGCCAATGGCACAACCGCCTACTATTCGAGCGATAGAAGTGATTCACGTGGTGGCATGGACCTGTATCGTTTCGAACTACCAAAAGAGGCACAACCACTCAAGACTTTTTACTTGAAGGGTCAAGTTAAAGACCAACTCACAGGCAAACTACTACCCTCTATTGTTGAGCTGACCTTCAACAACAACCAACAAACCTGGATGCGGGTTCAGACAGATGAACAGGGAAATTATTTTGTTACACTTCCCACAGGAAAAGATTATACCCTCACAGTAAACAGGAAGGGATATCTTTTTTACAGTGAATTATTTCAGTTGTCTTCTCAATTTCCCGACAGCATCTATCGAAAAGACATTGGTCTTCAACCCATTCATTTAGGTGCCGGATTGACCTTTGCCAACATCCAATTTTCTTCCAATTCATATGAGCTACCGGCAGCAGCAAAAATTGAACTGGATAAATTGATAGTGCTGCTCAATGACAATTCCACATTGCGCATTGAAATTGGGGGACATACAGACAATACCGGTAATGCAGAAAACAATCGCCTGCTATCGGAGAACAGAGCAAAAGCCATAGTCACTTACCTCATTGAAAATAAAATTTCTCCTTCTCGCCTCTCCTGGAAGGGCTATGGCTCTTCCCACCCCATCGCGGATAATTCCTCAGAACAGGGAAAGGCATTGAACAGAAGAACCAGCTTTACCATCATTGGAATCTAGAAAAAACACCTACGCGTCTCTAGGTGTAAATACGGGTATCCTATTCAGTGAGATTACTGAGATTCGCGCATGGAAGACGAATGGCTGCACAGAATCGCCCTCACACTCATTCCCACACTGGGTCCGGTAAGAATCAAAAATCTGATAGAACATTTTGGAGATGCACGTTCAGCATTGAACAGCTCCACCAAAGAATGGTTGAGGGTTCCGCATATGACCACGGCTGCCTGTAAAGAAATGAAAAACAAACAAGTATTGCAAACCGCAGAAACAGAATTAAAATGGATTCAAGATAACCAAATCACTCCCCTTTTTTTATCCGATGCGGAATATCCCAATCGACTCAGGCATTGCTATGACCCACCAGCTCTATTGTACTTCAAGGGCAACACCAATTTGAATTACCCCCGCATCATCAGCATCATCGGCACCCGCAACAGCAGTAACTATGGCAAACAGGTAACGGAAGAATTGATGGATCGGCTGCAAAGGGCAGATGTGCTGGTTGTCAGTGGCCTTGCTTTTGGAATAGATGCCATTGCACACAAGAGTGCACTTCAGAAAGGTTTGCCAACTGTTGGTGTACTGGCACATGGACTAGACACCATCTACCCCTGGCAACACCAGCACCTGGCTTCGGAAATGATCAACCATGGCGGACTGCTCACAGAATTTTACAGCAAAGCTTTACCAGAGAAACACCAATTCCCGAGGAGAAACAGAATAGTTGCCGGACTTGCAGATGCCACCCTGGTGGTAGAAACAGCCATCAAAGGGGGTAGCATGATCACTGCTGAAATTGCTTTCCAATACAATCGGGATGTATTCGCAGTTCCGGGTAAAATCTATGATAGAAACCATTCCGGTTGTCTGCAATTGATTAGGCAAAACAAAGCCATTCTCTATGACAATCCGTCTGCCTTGTTGGAATGGCTGGGTTGGCAAGAAAATAAACCTATGCCATCCGCACAGCAAAGTCTTTTTATTGATTTATCCGAAGATGAAAAAATCATCCTCCATCACCTTTCCAACACTGCCCAACTATCAGTTGATGAGTTGATGGTTCATACCGGATGGCATACCAGTCGATTGGCTACTCTACTGCTTCAACTAGAACTGAAACAAAGCATTCGTTGCCTTCCCGGAAAGCGATATGAAAAAGTTCCCTAAAGAGTCAGGGCGCAATGGATGCTTTACTCCGGTTCATCCAACTATACAACAAGAGCATGGAAATAGCAGCACATAAAGCAGGAAATAAAAAAGCCAGGACAAAATGTTCTGATTGATTGGCATAAATCCAGGCACTGATCAACGCACCTCCCCCAATACCTGCTTCCAATGCTATGTAAACGGTCGCAACAGCTTTTCCCCGATGTTCAATGGCACACAAATCCACTGCCCAGGCAGCTACCGTTGGTGAATTCATTCCCAAACTCAGACCGAAAATCCCGGCACCCATTAATAAAATTAAAGTCGAATGCGCAAATGCCAACACCAGCATCCCTGCCATCATTACCAGAGAGGAAAAGAAAAGAACCACCTGTCTTCCGTATCTGTCGGAAGTTTTACCTGCGATGAAACGTATCACAAGCGAGGTGATGGTAAAACAAGTAAAAAACAAGCCCCTGTTTTGCATGCCCAAAGCAGATGCATAATCAGGAACAAGTGTGAGGCAGGAACCGAGGGAGACACTTAAAAGAAGTAATATTATCGCAGGTCGCAAAGAAGTTTTTTCAATGATTTCTTTTTTTGGAATGAGCATAAATGACAAGCGAAAGGGTTGAGGTGCAGGTAGGGTTTCCCGAATATTGAATAAAATTGCTACTGAACCCATTGCCATCAAAGCAGATGTTATGAACATGGCGTTGTAACTGTAATGATTCACCACCCAACTTCCCAGCACAGGGCCGATGGTTGCACCCAGTGTATAACCAACAGCAAGTGCCCCTAACGCCTCTCCCCGCCTCGATTCATGCACCACATCTGCCCCATAAGCAGAAGTGGCCGTCGGCTTGAAGCCCGTAGAAAATCCATGAAAAAAACGCAGGAGCAAAAACCCTGTTACCGAATGTAGTGCCGGATAAAGTAAGCTACAAACTACACAAACGAGTGAACCAAAAATCATGACAGGTACCCTGCCTACCGTATCTGTTAATTTGCCACTAAATGGTCGGGAAATTCCAGCCATAAGTGTAAACAAAGCAATGATCCAACCCTTGTATTCCGCTCCACCCATAGCTGTTAAGTAGGCAGGCAATTCAGGTATCATCATATTGAAACTGGCAGAAAACAATAAATTACTCAAACACAGCAAACCAAATTGAAAGGTGAAATAGTGGGTAGAGGGGGACTCAGACTGCAAAGACATGGACTACTAATCAAACTCAAAAATAGCAAAATATCAGGGTCACCTGTTTTTTGGTGGTAACCGGTTACTAAAAAATGATTTGGCAACAATTCGACAAGGCTGCTATCTTTGCACATGGCAACAAGAAATAATTCCACCCCCGCCTCTTCGGCTTCTTCCCGCATTATCGGACAAGGTCTTACTTACGACGATGTGCTGTTGGTTCCTGCCTACAGCGAAGTGTTACCTCGCGAAGTAGATATCCGCACCCAGCTCACCCGTGACATCCGTTTGAACATTCCCCTGCTATCAGCAGCCATGGATACTGTTACTGAAGCCGGTCTGGCCATTGCATTGGCAAGAGAAGGTGGTCTTGGGATTTTGCACAAGAACATGAGCATTGAAAAGCAGGCAGAACAGGTGCGCAAGGTTAAAAGAAGCGAAAGTGGTATGATCATTGACCCCGTAACCCTATTGGTGGATG
>JBJTTC010000143.1:0-75577 GCA_046079965.1 Sediminibacterium sp.
GTATCGGTAAAGTCAACTCTCATGGGTACACAGCCGGTAGTATCTCTCAATACTCCATCAATGCTGGTTCGGATGGTTGCGGCTATACCTGCCAGGTTAAACGCTAATTTTACCGCTGCCAGGTTACATCCGGAAGATCCATTATTGGGGGACCAAACACCGGGTGTGGTTGGAAATCTGGGTTTCACATTCCCGCAATTGGCACAAAGAGATTGATAAATGACTCCATTTTCATCGAATCGACTGGTACCACCATCCACATGTTCACCCAATCCGCCCACTTGTCCGAAAAATGATCCATACAATTGGGAAGCTGCATTTTTTTCTAAGACAAAGAAATAAAAATCACTGTTATCGGTGGTGCGCTGAAAACCATCTGCAGTAACCGGCAATCCATTGGTACCCGCACCGGGAAATCCAAATCCTGTATTAATACCCCCACCCCAGCCGGAATAGTAAACATTTTCACACCTATCGACAAGAAAGGCGGTAGGAGAAAGGTTGGGTTCGGGGGTATTGGGACCAAAAACGGTAGAATAAACAGCTGAACTGAGATCGGGACGTAATTTCACTATGAATTGTTTTCCACCTGCCTGGGAAAAATTGGCATTTTCAATCGGCCAGTTGCCTGTTGTAATCCCTGCTATGTAAGGGAACCCAAGCTTATCAAATTGAACACCATAGATTCCGTCCACACCTGAAGTTCCCCAGTAATTGGAACGCAAAAAGTTTCCATTTTGTGAGAATTCTGCCAGGAACCCATCCCCCAATCCTCCCTGGTAGGTAGGAAACTTGACACCGGTTTTATTCCCCGGAAAATTGGTACTGGCAGTTGCCCCTGCCACCAGGATATTGTTATTGGTTGGATTAATGGATAAGACGAAAGCAGCATCATCATCATTTCCTCCAAAAATCACACTGAATAGAACAGCACCCAGATTGGGGGATAGTTTCAAAATCACTGCATCCTGAGCACGATTGCGGGTATTGGTTCCTCCCAGTGTTGTTTGAGCGGAAACGGGAGTAGTTGGAAAATTGGGAGATTGTGTGCAGGTTGCAAACAACACATTTCCTGCATTATCAATAATTACCTCGCTTCTGGCATCATCGCCGTAATTTCGGGAAATGGATTCAAAACCTGTGGGTGCTGTGTATTTATGGCGAATATTTACTCCATCATTTCCACTTCCACCCATGCGAACAGAGCCGATTAATGCTGTACCATTGGCATTCAGCTTGGTCACTACAATGTGCCACAAAGAAGAAGCCGGTGAGCCGTAAGTGCGCAGTGCTCCTTGAGTTGGATAATCATTGGAAGTAGATCTTCCGGCGATGACTAGATTTCCATCTTTGTCCACCACCATGCTATGTGGTTGGTCATTTCCCTGGGCACCGCCCAAATAAGTGGCATAAATTCTATCCGTACCCGAAGAGTTGAACTTCATGATGGCCATGTCAAAGGGACCACCTTCGCCGGTTGAGCCGCCTCCTTGAAAATTGGTTTGAAAAGCACCGTTGCTCACCGGGAATGTAAGGCCACTTCCAGCAAATACAATTCCCCCTGCATAAAAATTACCCTGTCCATCATAGGTTGCCGAATAGCCCCAATTATCGGCACGACTGCCGGTGAAGGTAGAGAAGACTAAACTTGGGTCAATAACGATGGTAGCTGCAGGGTCAATGGTTGTATCGAGCTTGAAACGAAGTATATTTCCTTTCAAATCAAACCGGCAGGGGATGTCTATTTTCTCTTTTGATGTTAGTTGATAGGTAACCGGAGGCAACTCCCTCACCTCTTGCACAGAAGTTTTAACAACCAGTCCGCCATCCTTCACGCGCAAGGAGGATGCACCATCAAAATACATGGCTATATCCTGTACACGTCCTCCGGGGTGAATGATAAAATCGTATTTGAAGGTTCCATTGGAGGTATAGTAGCGAATGTCAATGTTGGGATAAATATTTTTATAGGTTATCGCCAGATATGTTTTACAACCACTGGCCCAACGTGAGGGGTCATTACCAATGAAGTAGTTGGTATGGGCGTCTATCATTTTTTCAGGTACAATGGTCGGCTGTGGATTCGCATTCAGGAACTTCATCTGATATTGATGCGACCGCAATATGGTAGGCATCTCAGGCGCAACAGGTCGGAGGAGACCTGCGGAGGAACTGTTGGCTCCCGTTTCAACTTTCCCATGGGTGGCTTCCCCAAAGCGCTCCAGGTCTTCCGGATGATGCAAGATCACTTTGTATCCATCTTGAGTAAGAAGGAACATACCGGCAGCTAGATCGCCCTTGAATCTTACCGATTCATGCCATTGACCCTTGTTTTCGAGGAATTGTAACTGTTCCTGAGAGCGGGCATCCGGCAAGCCCAAAAAAAGAGCAACCAGAAAGATAAAGAAAGGAGGAATGGATTTCATTGTAGTAAAATTCCATTAAATTTTGATATGTTCAACTGATTGTTGTCAGGAAATACGGCTCCAGGCCGTTTTTCCTTCCCGCAAGCTCAGATATTGTCTCAACATCAAATTCTTTGCCAACTCCAGATGAATGTCTTCTTCTACCAGTTCCTCAGCAGCTGCCTTGGCTTTTTCCAGCCAATCCCGGTCATGAACAATGCTGGCGACCTTGGTATTCAATGCTCCGCTTTGACGGGTCCCCTCAATCTCTCCCGGTCCGCGCATCGCCAAATCCTTTTCTGCTACCAAGAATCCATCCAGGGTTTGGGTCATTATTTGGATACGTTCCAGTGCCTCTTTGCTTGCTTTGCTTCCCGTTAATAATATGCAAAAACTTTTCTCGCTGCCCCTCCCTACCCTTCCGCGCAACTGATGCAGCTGGGAAAGCCCAAATTTTTCAGCACTCTCAATCACCATGACGGTGGCATTGGGCACGTCCACTCCCACTTCGATTACTGTTGTGCTGACCATTACCTGTGTATCTCCGGTTACGAATCGCTGCATATTCGTTTCCTTTTGCTCTGCAGGCATTTTTCCATGTACCATGCTGATTCTAAAGCGTGGTTCAGGAAAGAAACTTTTCACCTGTTCATATCCCTGCATCAGATCTTCATAGTTGACTTTATTGCTCTCTTCTATCAGCGGATAAATGAAATAGGCCTGTCTGCCTTTTTCGATTTCCCCGCGCACGAAGTCGTAAACAGAAGCACGCGCCATTTCATTTCTGTGAACGGTTTGAATGGGTTGTCGTCCGGGCGGCAATTCATCCATGACACTGTAATCCAGATCACCGAATGCAGTCATGGCAAGGGTTCTGGGAATAGGTGTTGCTGTCATAACCAGTACATGGGGTGGAATGTCTGCTTTTTCCCATAGCCTGGCTCTTTGTTCTACGCCAAACCGATGTTGCTCATCGATTACAACCAATCCCAAGCGACTAAACTTAACCCTATCTTCTATCACGGCGTGTGTTCCCACTACCATTTGTATGGTTCCTTCTGCTAATCCTTCCAAAATTTCTTTTCGCCTGGCAGTCTTGATACTGCCAGTCAGCAAAGCCAGTTTTACAGGCAAGTCTTTAAGTAACTTTTGAAGACCGCTGTAATGTTGTTGTGCCAATATTTCCGTAGGGGCCATGAAACAGCTTTGATACCCATTGTCTGCTGCTAAAAGCATGCTCATCAATGCGACCATGGTTTTCCCGCTTCCCACATCTCCCTGCAACAAACGATTCATCTGCCTGCCGTGACCGGTGTCATTTCGGATTTCTTTGATGACTCTTTTTTGCGCACCTGTTAAAGAAAAAGGGAGATAGTGATGGAAAAACTGATTGAAAAGATCACCCACTTTTTCGAAAACCACCCCTTTACTGGTACGATGGCGATGCACCCGAACCAGATTCAGGCGTATTTGAATCATAAAGAATTCTTCAAATTTCATCCGATCGAGGGCAAGCTTCCATTCTTCCGGATTGGCAGGAAAATGCATTTGACGGTATGCCTGAGCCCTTCCTGTTAACTGGTTTTTTTGCAGAATGGCGGCTGGAATATTTTCAGGGATATCAGCAGCACGAATTTGTTGGAAAAGCTGGGCAGTGAGTTTGGCCAGTTGTCTTCCATTTAATCCGCGGGCCTTCAATTTTTCGGTGCTGGGATAAACAGGTTCCAGGTGTGACTTTCCGGCAGCCGCTGCAGGAACGAAAACCTCAATTTCAGGATGTACTATCTGGGGTTTGCCATTAAAAAATCCAGTCTTTCCAAATATCAGGTAGGTTGTTCCCGGTTCCAGCAGTTTGGTTACCCAGTTAATCCCTTGAAACCAGGTTAACTCCAGCAAACCGGATCTGTCTCTAACCTGAGCCACCAATCGCTTTGCTCTGCCAGCTCCTACTATTTCTGAAAAAAGAAGGGTGCCTGCAACCTGAATGGTATCTGTATCAGAACGGATATCGCTGATAAGACTGACCACCGTTTTATCAATGTGTCTGATAGGAAAATGGTCGAGCAGGTCAGAAAAAGTATGGATATCCAACTCTTTTTTCAGAAGTTCGGCACGAACCGGACCCACGCCTTTGAGGTATTCAATGGGTGTAGATAATATGATGGCAGTTCCGGATATAAGTAAGGAATTGTAGATAAAGTAACACAAATTTAAAGATTACTCAACGAAAGAGGTCGGCTAATAATCATCCTGCAAGAGAAATTTTTTGGTGAAAAAAGATGGGGTTGTAGTCAATAAAAAGCCCTTCACATCTTATCTTCGCGCCCTATGAGTAAGGAGGTGGTTTTAAGTGGTATTCGCCCGACAGGGTTTCTTCACCTGGGTAATTATTTTGGTGCCATGCGCAATTTTGTTCGCATGCAATCAGAATTTGATTGCTATTTTTTTGTTGCCAACTGGCATAGCCTTACCACCCATCCAGACACGCAAACCCTCAGGCAAAGTGTCCATCGGGTGGTGGCAGAAAACATTGCCTGTGGTCTAGACCCTGAACAAGTGGCCCTCTATGTACAAAGTGATGTTCCAGAAATTGCGGAATTGTACTTATACCTGAACATGTTGGCTTATAAAGGTGAATTGGAGAAAACAGTTACTTTCAAAGAGAAAGCAAGAATGCAACCTGATAATGTGAATGCGGGCTTGCTCACTTACCCGGTTCTCCAGGCAGCAGATATTTTGATCCATCGTGCTGTAAAAGTGCCCGTAGGAAAAGACCAGGAACAGAATCTTGAAATGGCTCGTAATTTCGCCGAACGTTTTAACCACCGCTATGGAGAGGTTTTCCCCCTACCCTATGGATTCAATTATGGCGGAGAATTGGTGAAAATATTGGGACTAGATGGGGAAGGAAAAATGAGCAAAAGTGAAAATCAGTTATCAACCCTTTATCTGGCAGATGATGATGAAACGATTCGTAAAAAAATTGCCAGGGCCAAAACTGACCAGGGTCCTGCAACTGAAAATGCCGCTAAACCCCCCTATATTGAAAATCTTTTTACATTGATGAAACTCGTGAGTACCTCTGATACTGTCAGTAAGTTTGAAGAAGATTATAACAGGAGTAAACAGGGTGATTGCCAGATTCGGTATGGTGATATGAAAAAACAGTTGGCGGAAGACATGATCAGGTTCATAGCACCGATTCGCGAGAAAGCCGCTGATTTACAGTCCAATCCCGATTTATTGTCGACAATCATAAAAAAAGGTGCAGAGAAGGCCAGGGCCAGTGCAACTCAGACGCTCACGCTCGTAAAAAAAGCAATTGGAACCGGAAATTAGCAGTATTTCTCATGGGTAGGTGATAGTTCCCCCCACCGAACCACTTCATTTTGAAATTAATTGTATCTTGGAACTATGGCAAAAGCAAAAAAAATAAAACACGTGGCAGTTGCCGGTAATATTGGTGCAGGTAAAACCACTCTTACCGAATTATTGAGTAAACATTACAGGTGGATACCACAATTTGAAGATGTAGATCAGAATCCTTATCTGATGGATTTTTACGATGATATGCCCCGCTGGAGTTTCAACTTACAGATTTATTTTTTGAATAGCCGGCTGAACCAGCTGCTGGAAATTCAGCATGGTACTGAAACAATCATTCAGGACAGAACCATTTTTGAAGACGCGAATATTTTTGCCCCCAACTTACATGAGATGGGACTGATGAGTAAAAGGGATTTTGATAATTACTATCAATTTTTTCAGACACTGAAAACCATGGTGCAGCCGCCCGACTTACTGATTTATCTGAAAGCATCTGTACCCACCCTGGTTTCGCAAATTCAAAAGAGGGGCAGAGAATATGAAGAAAATATCCGACTCGACTATTTGAAAAAACTGAATGAGTTTTATAATAAGTGGATTGATAGTTATCGCGAGGGCCCGGTTTTGGTGATCGATTGCGATAAAAATAAGTTTGCTGAAAATGAAGAACACCTCGGGGAGATCATCAGAAAGATAGATAGTACACTTTTTGGTCTGTTTTAATCTCAGCTCACCAAGGGTCCTGCATTCCGAATTTTTTCATCTACTCCCGCTTCATACTTTTTGAAATTATTGATGAACAACTCTGCCAGCTTTTTTGCCTGCACTTCATATTCATCTTTGTCCTTCCAGGTGGTCCATGGCAATAAAACTTCATCAGGAACCCCTTCACACTGACGTGGAATGTGCATACCAAATACCGGGTGCTGCAGGGTGGGCACCTGATTTAACTTCCCTTCAATGACCGCTGAAATCATCGCGCGGGTATAACTTATTTTCATTCGATGACCTGTTCCATAGGGGCCGCCGCTCCACCCAGTGTTGATCAGCCAAACAGAGACACCATGTTGC
Organism: Sediminibacterium sp.; assembly: GCA_046079965.1. GTDB lineage: Bacteria > Bacteroidota > Bacteroidia > Chitinophagales > Chitinophagaceae > Sediminibacterium. The sequence goes on from JBJTTC010000143.1 coordinate 6,804, forward strand.
TCTAATTTTTTTCCTAATAAGTCAGCGTATTCGCCGGGATGCAATGGAATAAAAGGAGCACCAAAGCAAGCACTAAAGGTAGCAACCGGCTCCTTGATTCCGGTCTCGGTACCGGCTACTTTAGCTGTATATCCACTTATGAACTGATACATGGCCTGCTCGGTCGTTAAGCGACTGATGGGAGGTAAAATTCCGTAAGCATCACAGGTAAGAAAAAATATAACGGAGGGGTGACCACCTCTTGCCGGCTTGCAGGTATGCGGAATAAAAGAAAGCGGGTAACTCACGCGGGTATTCTCAGTAATAGTGGCATCATCATAATTGACGCGATTCGTTCCGGGAAAAAACAGTATATTTTCCAACAAAGCCCCCCGCTTGACTGCTCCGAATATTTCGGGTTCATCTGCTTCACTCAATCGAATCACTTTGGCATAACAGCCGCCCTCAAAATTAAAAACGCCCTCATTTGTCCAACCATGTTCATCATCCCCGATAAGATTTCTGGCAGGATCAGCACTCAGTGTTGTTTTTCCTGTACCACTCAACCCAAAAAATATGGCAACATCACCTTTGTTGCCCTTGTTTGCACTGCAATGCATGCTCAAAACATTTTCCCTCACCGGCAACATGAAATTCAATACCGTGAAGATGCCCTTTTTTATTTCACCTGTATAAGCCGTTCCACCAATCAAAATGGTACGTTCTGAAAATGATACCAGACTAAACTGTGGATTTGGAACACCATCTGTTGAGGGATCGGCTAAAAAAGAAGGCAGTTGTATCACCAACCAATCCGGTTTCCCGGAATGAGAAGGATTAAGGGGAAGAAACATGTTGGAAGCAAAGAGATTGCCCCAGGGGGTCTCGTTCACCACACGGACTGAATAATGAAAATTCGGATGATCGCCTGCCTGAACATCCCTCACCCACCATTCATTCAATCCCCCTGCATATTGCAGCATCTTATCTCTGAGCCGAAGAAATACCTCGGTTTCAATGGGCTGGTTGAATTGATTCCAGTTGACCCTTGTTTCTGTAATTGCGTCTTTTACGATGAATTTGTCTTTGGGTACCCTCCCGGTAAATTTCCCGGTATTGATACAAAGTGCGCCTGTATCACTGAGGATCCCCTCTCCCCTTGCCAAGGTGGCTTCAATCAGTTGATCAGGGGTTTGTTGGTACCTCATTTCCGGATAAAGATTCTCCGGAATCCCACCCACCGGTTGATTTTGCCAATCAGACAATAAATTCATGCTTACAAATGTTAGTTATTGGCAAAATTAGTCAAATCAACAATGCTTACCACAAACAGCTGATGATATGCAAGTAGATATTTTATTATATAATATATTAATATGTTTGACATTTAGGATTGCCTTCCTGAATTCAAGGCAAGGAATAGAAAAACCTAACAATTTTTTAGGGAAGGTGGTATAGCCGACATACCGAATAAATAGTAGGTTTGATAATCAATTATGATAATATGAAAAAACTCTGCCTGATATTGGCAATTGCGGGTGGTTATTTTCAAGCGGTAGCCCAATCAACCATGGATGAAACCGGAAGGGGGTTTAAAAAGCAAAACAGTTTCTTTGGAGCAAACTTAAATCTCGGATTTGCCAATCGTTCTTTTAACATAGGCATCAATCCAGAATTCGGATACAGTGTAACCCGATGGCTGGATGCCGGCATTGCAGGCAATTTTAATTATTTTTCTCAGAACGCATCCGATTTCAGTTCGATCAGATACCGCAACATCAATTATGGAGCAGGAATCTTTGCAAGGGTCTGGCCGGTAAATTTTTTATTTCTACAGATTCAGCCGGAATATAACTGGGTTAATTCGGCCCAGAAAAATGTGGTTACGCAGCAAGTGTTCAAGTACAATTATTCAGCAGAAAGCTTGCTATTGGGCATAGGTTATGGTACGAGAATGATTGGCAGTCGATATACTTATTTCACATTGATGATGGATATTTTACAAAATCCATCATCCCCTTACAGAGATCAATTCAATGATCCCCTGCCTGTTATCAGGGCTGGATTTGGGATTTATCTGCAGTCAGCCAGGAGATAATTTCTTCAGGAGAATTTAAAACTTTTAATCTGTCGGTCCATTGCTCATAAAGAAACCCTTCTGCCTGCATGGTTTGCAGGTGGGCGATGAGGTGTTGATAGAACCCACCGGAATTCAGTAAAAATATTTTTTTGTCGTGGATTTGAAGGGTATTCCACGTCAGCATTTCAAACAATTCATCCAGTGTACCATTTCCACCGGGTAAAATAATGGCGGCATCGCTTAATTCATACATCATTCTTTTTCGTGTATGCATGTCCGGAACTATCCGCAAATCAGTAATACCTGTATGTTGTTGTTCCCAGGTTAGCAACAATTCGGTGATAACTCCTACAACCTGACCCCCTCCTTCCATAACAGCGTTGGCAACAGCTCCCATGATGCCGACACTTCCACCTCCATAGACCAATGTTATTTTATTGCGCGCTAAGAGTCCGCCCAATTGTCTGGCATGGCTGATCAATAACGGAGATTGACCTGACTTTGATCCACAAAAAACAGCGATCCGCTCAATCTGCATAGATTAAATAAAATGGAAAAATAGGTGAAATATTTTTTACATCTTTACAGAATACTTCATTGTTGTACACAAACACCCTTTATGTCGCCCATCTTATTGTTCAGCTTTGTAATCGGTTATTTCCTGATTTTGTTGGCAGTTGCCTGGTACACGGGCAGAAACAGCACGAATGAATCTTTTTTTATTGGTAATAAGAACAGCAACTGGATGTTGGTTGCTTTTGGAATGATAGGTACTTCCCTCAGCGGGGTAACTTTTGTGAGTGTTCCGGGAGGAGTAGGAGATTTGGCAGGCGGACATTTTAAGGGATTTGCCTATCTACAGGTGGCTCTGGGTTATTTGCTGGGGTATCTGGTGATTGCATTTATTTTGTTGCCGCTTTATTATCGATTGAATCTGACTTCCATCTATCACTATTTGATGCAGCGCTTTGGAAAAACTGCTTACAAAACCGGTGCCTTGTTTTTTATTATCAGCAGAACAGTGGGCGCTACTGCCCGATTATATCTGGTGATCAATGTACTGCAATTTTTCATTCTCGATCAGATGGGTGTTCCTTTCATTGTAACTGCTGCCATTATTCTGCTGATGATTCTTTTGTACACTTTTGAGGGGGGTGTAAAAACCATTGTTTACACAGATACCCTTCAGACCTCGTTGATGATTGCCGGTCTGGTGGTATGTGTGATATATATTTTAAATCAACTCAATTTGAACCTGAGTGAAGCTTTGGTACAAATGAAGGATGTCGGTTACCTGAAAATTTTTAATACCGATGTCAACAGCAAAGCTTTCTTCCTAAAACAAATCATCGGTGGTGCATTCATCACTATTGCAATGACCGGATTGGACCAGGAGATGATGCAAAAAAATATCAGTGTAAAGCGGCTTGCAGATTCACAGAAAAATGTACTTACACTGGCAGTAGTTCTTGTATCCGTTCTGGTCCTCTTCCTGCTGCTGGGGGGATTGCTTTATCTTTTTGCTACTTCGAATGGCGCTGTTTATCAGGAGCAACTGATCAATGGAAAAAATACCCATCAATTGTTACTTGGTCAGAAGAATATCATCGGAGATAAGGTATTTCCCTTCGTAGTAATGCAGTACTTCCCCCCCGCCATTGGCATATTATTTATTATAGCACTTATTTCAGCCCTATTTCCAAGTGCTGATGGTGCATTGACCGCTTTAACCTCCTCATTTTGCATTGATATGTTGGGGATTCAGGAAAGAAAAGACTGGACCGAGAAGCAAAAAAAGAAGACCAGATTAACCGTACACTTCAGTTTTACATTTGTTTTCCTTATTTGTATCCTCATTTTTTACAAGATCAATGACAATAGCATCATTGACATCATTCTCGATCTGGCCGGATATACTTACGGACCTTTGCTCGGACTGTTTGCTTTTGGGATATTTACCAAACGGCAGCTACCCGACCATATCGGAATTACAGTATTGGCTCTGCTTGCACCGGCCCTTAGTTATCTGCTCAGCAAACAGGTGCCCATCTGGTTCAACCAATATCAGATAGGTTTTGAATTATTGCTAATCAACGGCATCATAACTTTTGCCGGGTTATTTTTGCTTTCGACCACAAAAAAGAGCTAAAAAAAAGACGGATATTTGCAGCATGGAAATCATCAATGCTGCGGCAGAAGCCTATGCGGAAAAATTCAGTAGTCCGGAGACCGAATTGCTCTCTTCTATTGCATTTTCCACGCAAGCCCATCACCCTGAAGCTCATATGCTGAGTGGTCATGTTCAGGGTCGACTGCTGGCACTGCTTTCCAGGCTGGTGCAACCAAGGTACGTTCTCGAAATTGGCACTTTTACCGGTTACAGTGCCCTTTGTCTCTGTGAGGGGCTATTGGAGAATGGAGAACTTCATACAATTGAATGCAGGGAATCCGATGCCAGTACTGCCGAAAACCATTTTAAAAAAAGTTCCTATTCAGAACAAATTCACTTACACAAAGGTGAGGCAAGTAAGATATTGACGAATTTGGACTACACCTGGGATATGGTATTCATTGATGCAGATAAAACAGGTTATGCCGGATATTATGATCAGGTAATGCCGCGGTTGAGAAAGGGTGGTCTGCTCATTGCTGATAATATTTTTTTTCATGGACAAGTACTCGAGGAGAAAAACCAGGGAAAAAACTCAATTGCCATGAGGAACTTTGCGAAAAAAGTAGCGGAAGACAAAGCAACAGAAAAGGTAATTTTAACGGTAAGAGATGGATTGATGTTGTTGTTTAAAAAATAATTCTAACCCGGATGAAAGTAAAATTTTTAATTGCTGTTGGATTCATTTGCATTTCGGGGGCGGTTACAGCCCAATCTGCGGCTACTGAAGCCTATATTCGGCAATATAAAAATCTGGCAATTGCAGAAATGCAGCGAACCGGTGTTCCGGCAGCGATTAAATTGGCTCAGGCAATTCTTGAATCTCAATCGGGTTCCAGTTCACTTGCCCTGACAGCCAACAATCATTTTGGAATTAAATGTAAAACTGAATGGACAGGAAATAGGGTATTTCAGGATGATGATGAAAAGGGAGAGTGTTTTAGGGTCTATTCCTCAGTTGAACAATCATTCAAAGATCATTCAGACTTTTTAAGGAATAGGCCCTATTATGCCGATTTGTTTAAACTCGATCCATTGGATACCAAAGGCTGGGCATGGGGATTAAAAAAAGCAGGGTATGCCACCAATCCCTCCTATCCGCAACGATTGCTTTCAATTATTCGCGATTATAACCTGGAGCAATACAATCAGGAGGTAGTAATCAGCAAGGGTCAGTCAATATCTGATGATAAGCAGGATAACTCTCTTGTTCAACAGAGAGAACAGGAAATGGAGGAGAACGATGTACAATATAACCGCAACAGTATTTTTCCGAGGGGAATATTCCATATCAATCGTTCCCGGGTCATTTTTGCTTTAGCTGGAACTAATTTGAATGACCTGGTAAAGCAATACGATGTTTCATCCGAAGATCTGAAGGATTTTAATGAACTTGCTGAATTGAGTATCCTTTTGGAAAACAGGCTTATTTTTTTGGAAAGGAAACTGAAAAAAAGCAATAAATCATTTCGTATAGTGCAACCGGGTGAAACCTGGAAAGACATTAGTCAATTCGAGGGAGTTCGGCTGGACTATCTGTTGAGCTACAATGAAGTTACCAAAGCAGACGCAATGGTTCCAGCGGGACAAAAAATACGGCTTCAGCCATTGAATGATACCAACGGAAAGTGGTCGGGTACGCAATGATACCATCCAACTCAAAAACAACACATGCCTTCTACCGAAAAAGTTATCAAAGTTCAGGACAAAGAATTTGTACCCTACATTGATGCGACCGAATTGCAGAAAAGAATTCAAGAAATGGCTATCCAGCTCAATGCTGACTTCAAAGACAAAAAGCCGCTTTTTCTGGCCATCCTCAATGGCTCCTTTGTTTTTGCCGCGGATATTTTCAGACAAATTGAAATAGAGGCAGAAATCTGCTTTGTTCGTCTATCCTCCTATGCCGGTACTGCGTCCACCGGGCAGGTAGTTACTGCCATAGGGCTCGACAAAGACATTGCCAACCGCCATGTTATTTTATTGGAAGACATCATTGATACGGGCAGAACCCTATCGGCTTTTCTGCCCCACCTGCAAGAAAAAAAACCTGCTTCTGTTAGCATCGCCACTTTGTTGTATAAGCCGGATGCAGTACAATTTGATGTTCCTGTTCATTATTGCGGCTTCACCATTCCGAACCTTTTTGTTCTCGGTTATGGCCTCGACTACAATGGTTTGGGCAGGAATCTACCCGGTCTTTTTCAGCTAAAAAGCTAATTTCAAGTGCTATTTTATTTGAAGTACAACTAATAACTAATTGAATTTTAATTCTTTTCTAATTTTCATATAATAATATACAAATGTCGCTCGTTATAGTATCCACACATGTGAATAAAAGTGGAGAATGCTATGAGATATCTACATTTGTATTTAACTTTTCCGCAATATGTGGTTAAAGTTAGTTTTCTGCCGGTGCTACTTTGTTGTTTCGGCACTCTACCGGGAACAGCAGTAAGAGCGCAGAGTAACTTTAGTTTTGAAAAGGTGTTTTATGTACCCTACAAAGGGGACTGGAACAATCCGACGGTAAATCCGCTTTCCAATAAATTATACATTACCCATGGCAACCAGGTTACCATATTGAATAAATATACAGGTGATTCCATTGGTACCATTGCGAATACCCCGGGGGTAAAGAGTGTGGCACTTGCTCCCAAATTTGGTAAAGGTTATGCGACGAATAGTTCAGCAAATACCGTTACTGTTTTTGATTTGAAAAGTGACCGCTTTGTTAAAGAAATTCCGGTAGGGGTAACTCCCTTCCACGTTATGTTCGAGGCTTTTTCCAACAAGATCATTGTCAGCAATGCAAAAGGGGGTAACTTAACTGTCATTGATCCCAGGCTGGACAAAGTAGAGACCAAGATCCCACTCAATGGGAATAAAATTACCGGAATGGTAAGTGACGGAAATGGAAATCTGTTTGTTCATCTTGCCGATAAAAGAGAAGTGGTTTGGCTGAATCTTAGTACCTACGAAGTATTGATGCATTGGAGTCTTGGTCCGGGTAAATCTCCTTCAGGCATGACGATAGATACCAGGCACCAGCGCTTGTTCTCTGTTTGCAATAAATTACTGGTTGTTTTTGATGTGTCTTCTGCCAAAATTGTGGATACGCTTACAATAGGACTTAATTCGGATGGTATAGTTTATAATCCAAGTACCCGATTGATCTTCGTTGCCAATGGGGACGGCACCTTGTCTGTAATCAACCAGCTTTCTCCCAATGAGTACAAACTTGTAAAAAATATTCCTACGAAGAAAGGCTCGAATCTGCTTGCTTTTGATGAAATGACTTCTACTTTGTTTGTTCCGGGCGCAGACCAATTTGTTCCATCAAAATCTTCTGCGAAACAAACGATTTCTTCCAGTCCCAGATGGATTCCAATCAGTTTCCAGGTAATGGTACTTGATATGTTCTAGATAGTAATTACTGAAAAGCTTCCCTGACACGATCGAAAAAATTCTTATCTCCCTTACCGGGATGGGGTTTAAAATTATCGCTCCTGTTCAATTTCTCTAAAATAGCTTTTTCGTCGGAAGACAATTGCTGGGGTGTCCAGACATTTACCTGTATTAATTGATCCCCGCGCCCATATCCCTGAACTTCGGGGAAACCCTTTCCTTTCAGGCGGAAAATTTTACCACTTTGGGTACCTGCCGGAATTTTAATTTTTGCTCTACCATCGATGGTGGGCACTTCAACCTGTGTTCCGAAAGCAGCATCAGGTATTGATATAAAAAGGTCGAATCCAACATTCAATCCATCCCTGTGCAATTGTGGATGTGGTTCTTCCTCAATCTGAATAATCAGATCACCCGGTGCACCCCCACGTTCCCCCGCGTTGCCTTTACCGCTCATGCTTAATTGCATGTTTTCCTGAACACCTGCTGGAATATCTATAGAGATGGTTTCCTCACCATAAATTTTTCCTTCCCCCTTACAATTCCCGCATTTTGCTGTTACAGTAAAACCCTCTCCATTACAGGCAGAACAAGTTGCCACTGTTTGCATTTGGCCTAAAAAAGTATTGGTTACTTTTCGAACTTGTCCCGAACCCTGGCAAGTAGTGCAATTTTGCAAACTATTTTTATCTTTTGCTCCACTACCACTGCATGAACTGCAGGTAATGTACTTTTTTACTTTGACGTTTTTGGTAACTCCTTTGGCAATTTCTTCAAAACTGAGTTTCATTTTAATGCGCAGGTTACTTCCGCGCTGACCCCTTGATCTTCCACCACCGGTTCCCCTTCGACCACCGCCGGCACCTCCAAAGAAATTACTGAAAACATCATCTCCACCGAATATATCGCTGAACTGACTGAAAATATCTTCGGTATTCATGTTACGAAATCCGCCACCTTGTGTACCCGGACCAAAAGCTGCGTGACCATATCGGTCATATTTGGCTTTTTTATCCGAATCACTTAGCACCTCATAGGCTTCTGCCGCTTCCTTGAATTTTTCTTCAGCCTGTTTATTGCCCGGATTTCTGTCGGGGTGGAATTGCATGGCTACTTTACGGTAGGCCTTCTTGATCTCTTCGGCAGTTGCTGACTTGGTAACACCCAGCACCTCGTAATAATCTTTTTTATTTGCCATGTCTATGAATTAAAATATCCCGAAAAGCGGGCGCTTTTATTAATTACCAACCACTACTTTGGCGAACCGAATGATTTTATCATTTAAATAGTATCCCTTCATTACTTCGTCAATCACCTTTCCTTTTAGCTCTTCTTTTGGTGCAGGAATCTCAGTAATGGCCTCGTGCTTTTCCAGGTCAAAAGGTTGATGGATGCTCTCCATCACCTTCACTCCTTTTTGGTGCAAAATAGATCTGAGTTTGTTGAACACCAATAAAACTCCTTCTTTTTGCATGGCTAGGTCTTCAGAACCGGAAAGCTGTTTTTCTGCCCGGTCGCAATCATCCATCACGTCCAGTAGTGAGACCAAAACATCTTTGGATGCGGTTTGTATCAATTCGAGCCTTTCCTTGGCATTTCTACGCTTGAAGTTGTCAAACTCAGCCATCAACCGAAGGTATTTGTCACGCTGCTCTTCCAGATCAGCCCGATATTTCTCCAGTTCCGATTCAGCGGCTACCGGCTCATTAAGGTGGGTTGTTCCGGCTGCATTTTCGTCAGTATTCAGGTCTGGAGCATCCGTATTGTCATGGATGTGGTCTGTAGGTGTGTTTTCTTGATGGTTCATGCTATTAAAAAATGTTACTTAAATCTGACAAAAATTTTGCCGAGGCAAAGAAAAGCGAAAAAATGGCAGAATTTTTCTTCATTTTTAAAAATACATGTCCAACCCATGCCAACGGGATTGAACCACCTTGTGTTATATTTGCCGAATGGCTTCAATTGGCTTAAAAAAACAAATTGCCCCGCGTGTCAGCAACGGACATCCCTGGATCTATACCAACGAAATTGCCGGCATAGATGGTGAGGTTACAGGGGGAGATATTGTGGATGTCTTTTACCATAATGGGCAATTTGCCGGTAGGGGGTATTTTAACCCGCTTTCACAGATACAGGTTCGCCTGTTGACAAGAAAACGGGAAAACATAGACGATGGATTTTTTTTAAAGAAAATCGAGCAAGCCTGGGAATATCGCAAGAAAATAGGCTACACTGAAAACTGTCGTTTGGTTTTTGGCGAAGCAGATGAATTGCCTGCGCTGATCATTGATAAATTCAGGGATATTTTTGTAGTGCAGACATTGGCATTGGGAATTGACCGATGGAAACCAGCAATTGTAAAAGCCCTGATCGAAATATTTAGCCCGAGAGGTATTTATGAAAGAAACGATGTTCCGGTTCGTGAATTGGAAGGGTTACCTCAGCAAAAGGGACCTATTTACGGGGATTTTTCGAGTGATGTGCCCATCACTGAAAATGGACTCCACTTTCTTGTCGATGTGGCAAATGGTCAAAAAACAGGGCATTTTTTAGACCAACAAGACAATCGAAAAGCCATTCAACACATCGTACGCAATGCAGATGTACTCGGCGTATTTACTTATACAGGTACTTTTGAAATCCATGCTGCGCATTTTGGTGCCCGCTCTGTTTTAGGACTGGATGTTTCAGAGCAAGCGGTAGAAAGGGCCCGCATCAATGCAGCCCTCAATGGATTTGAAAGTCGTTGTACTTTTCAATCCGGAAATGCATTTGACTTGCTTAAACAGTGGGGACGGGAGGGCAAGAAATATGACGTTGTCATGTTAGATCCGCCTGCATTCACCAAAAGCAGAAGTCACATTGAGAAGGCACTGACCGGCTACAAAGAAATCAACCTAAGGGGAATGCAACTCATCAAAGAAGGAGGATTTTTGGTAAGCTCCAGTTGTACCAATTTGGTAAGTGAGGATCAATTTCTTCAGACCATAGAAGATGCGGCAAAAGACGCAAAAAAAAGAGTGAGACAGGTGTTATTGAGTCATCAATCAGGAGACCACCCGATGGTTCGGGGTATTGACAATACCCACTACCTTAAATTTTTATTGGCTGAAATTACAGACCGTTGAAAACTGAGAATCGGGTGAGTGATGTAATTTATTTCACCACTTGAAATTTTCCTGATTCTATCAATCTTCCATTCAGGTCATGCAATTGATAGATATAAATTCCCCGATAGTACCTTTCATCCAATTGAACAGTTAAACGGGTATTACCAAAAATCCTTACCTCAGTCATCTTTTTCCCTATGAAATTGTAAATCTGGAGCATGTGTTGCTGGTTGGCAGAACCTTGGTAAGTAAAGTTGATAACTGTTGATGCTGGGTTTGGAAAGAGCTGAACCAGTTTTTTTTCATTCATTGTATCGAATGAATGAATTGTTAAATCCGGGGATTTAAAATCCGTGAAACTCCAGCAAACCAGGGGGAGTATAAACAAATGGCTTTTCAAGAAGGACATATCAAGTGTAAATTAGCCAATACTAGCTAAAAAAGTCACCTTAGAAAAAATTTTAACAGGCCTGAAAGGCAATCCAGAACCTTATTTTGCCAAACCTGCCAGGGTTGCCTGTATGGCAGCAAAATCGGGAAGATCACCCGGGGTTGCACATACTTCAGCATAACGAATAACCCCCTTGCCATCAACAACAAAAGCAGCACGCTTGCTAACTTTTTCCATTTCAAAAGCAGGGAAGGTATCATACAATACCCCGAAAGCAGCGGATGTAGTACGGTTGAAATCACTGAGTAAGGTAAAGTTCAGCTGCTGGTCCTCCTTGAATTTGGCTAGGGTAAACAAAGAATCGACAGAGATGCCCAAAACTCTGGCGTTGGACTGGTTATAGGCTGCCATGCTATCTCTCACGCTGCACATTTCTTTGGTGCAAACACCAGTAAATGCGAGGGGAAAGAAAAGAATTACTACCGGTGAACCTGCGAGCTCGGAGAGGGTAACCTTGTTTTTCTCTGAATCGAAAAGAGTGAAATCGGGTGCTGTTTGACCTACTTGAATACTCATATGATGCTTTGTTTAAGTGGTAAAATTACTAATTTATCTGGCTGAAAAAATTTTAATCAACGGGGAGGGGCAGGTGGAACTGGATTTCCGTTTTTGTAAGGAACATCGGACTGAAAAATTTTATTTCGTTCCCGGGCAGCATACTGGTCGAGACTATCTATGAGTATCTTCATCAATGGGGGGTGGGATTCATAATATTTCATTGACCGATAAAACTCTTCTCTGTTGATATCATGCAATCTAAAAACCTGTTCATAATAGGCAAAATTCATTTTTCGAGCAGCAAATCCTGAATCCCTGAGGGATTGAATGTTATTGAGTTCATCGGCCTTCATCATGTCCCACATAATTATTTTCATTTGATCGATAGACATTGTACTGCTAAAATCTGAAAGACTGCAGGAGGCAAGAAAAAAACAAAGAATGCAAGTGATTGATCTAAACAAGTTAATCCTTTTAAAATGGACAAAAATAGTAAACTGTATCTGATAGTTGGCGGTCATGCTGGGTTGACAGTTTTGTGCCCTCCTGCCGGCAGGCAGGGAAACCCGCACGAACGCCAAGCCCCGGCCGTTTATAGAAGTGTTTTATTTCAATTGTTGTTTGTAGGTAGATGCGTTGGTAATGTCTAATTCTGAAAGCAAGATAATTGCCCGACTCTTTTCGTCTGCTGTTCCTTTTTTGAAAAGAGCTATTAATTCCTGCATTTTTCCTTGCATAAAAATTTGTTGAATCATGGTATTGGGATTTTCCTTGCAAAATGCCTGCAGTTGAGTAAGGCATTGAAGAAGATTGCTTCGTGCTTCCCCTTCATTTTCATACCATTTGTCCATACCTGCTCTGTAATAGGAGTAGATAATATCATGTATGATGTTGAAGCGGTTGTTGATCAGGTTTTCATTCAGCCAATAACGATTTCGAAGTCCGTCAAATACTCTCCATCCATTGGTTCCTTTTCCTTCTGGAGCATTGTTTACTATTTGTTGTGCTTTTCGGAAGTAGGTCTCTCCCCCTTTGGGTGAGAAGGAATCATAATCCAGACCGATGATCATATAAGCATAATAAGCAAATATAGCTGTGAGGTTGGCTACTTGGGGGTCGTTGCCTTGGATGCGGTTTTCATTGAATTCAACCGGCTGAAATTCCTGGTACTTGAAAGTAACATCGGCATCCAGAAAATTCACGAGGGCACATTGATAGCTACTGTTGTAAACCGGTCGGGCTGCTTGAACAGTTAGGGTTGCTTTATAAACATTGGGGTCAACGATGCTCTCCAGATTCAGAATGAAGCTACAATCAATTTTTTCATTGGCTTGAAAAACGTCTGTAGTCCATTTTCTTGTATTCATCAGGTTGTTCAGCTGTGTCTGCAGGGTGATGAATATCCTTTTATCTACTGTTGTAGTTATTCTGCTGGTGATGACTGTCACTTTTGCCTGCAATTCCTGTCCCCTACCAAAGAAAGGTACCACAACAAGCAAGATGAATATAAGCTGCCGTTTCATTTTGTTGGGTTGATGGTAGAATTGAATTTAAAGATACATCAATGGAAGGAATGAGGGTCTGTGCAATCAGCCATGAAGCAAAAACGACAGCGGCCTGCTGTCGTTGTTCACTAGATTTTGATAGATTGATTAGCGGAACAAATCTGCTTCATCATTTTTGCGGTAATATACCTTACCGTCCATGAATTCCTGTGTAGCGAGGATAGCAGGATTGGGCATTTTTTCATATGCGCGTGAAATTTCAATCTGCTCTTTGTTCTCATGAATTTCCTCCAGGCTGTCGGTGTGGCTAGCAAACTCTTCCAGTTTGTTGTGTAATTCTTCGCGCAGGGAAATGTTGATCTGATTCGCCCTGCGGGAGATGATGGCGATAGATTCGTAGAGATTTCCGGTAACAGACTTAATATCAGTTAGGTTCTTGGTTTCTACCACGCTGGGGATGTTGGCACTCATTTGCCTTCTCAGTTTGCTCATTTGGAAAGATTTTTTAAAAAGTTAATGGTTTGAATCTTGATTTTATTGACTTCAGCTATGTGTTTACTTTCAGTAAATCGCTCGGTAAAATCGTTGCATTCACTCAGTACCTTTTCAAATCGCTCTTTCTGTTTTTCCTCATAGCTCATGTCCGCGTAACTTTGATAGGATTTGATGATAAGGTATTTATACTCGTCTGCTTTTTTTGAGTCGGGATAATTATCTGCAACTGTTCCGAAGGCTATGGCAGCAGCTTTGAAATAACCCAGGTTGTAATAAAGCTCAGCACTCTTGTATTCTTTGGCTTCAAGTTTATCCCTGCATTTATCAATGATTTCGGTCGCCTCTTTTATCCTGGGAGAAGTAGGATGCATGCTTAGGTAAGCCTGCAACAATTGCATGGTTTTATTGGTATTGGTTTGGTCCAATTCCACTTTGGGGGACTGCTTATAAAAGCACATGGCCCTCATAAATTCACACTCTTCTGATTTAACGCTGGTAGGAAAATTTTCGACAAATGTTTTGAAGAGATTTTCCGCATTGAGATAATCTTTGTCATAATAATAGGAGTAAGCAAACTTGTAATACATGTCCTCATATCGCTGGCTACCCTTTACATATGGAAATATCTCTTCATATAATTGTTGGGCATATACCCAATCTTTTTTGGCATAGAATTCTTCTGCCATTTTGTATTTGTATTCGAAGTCCTTGCTCTTCATGATTTTCCCGAATTTACCAGCGCAGGAAACGACGAGCAATGAAATTGAAAGGATATAAAAGGCCTGAATTCTCTTCATAAAAGCGTGCAAAGTTAACTATTTACCGGCAATTTAATATTTCACCTGTTCAAGGGGAGTTAAGGTTACCATAAAACCTCACCCGGTTTAGTTAAAAAGGCTGCTTGACCGGGTGGGGGTCAAGCAGCCTTATTTCTTCCAATGAGGTAAGTTTATTTGTTATCTCCTTCCCCTTCTTTCATTTTAGCCTTGATTTCAGCCAGAGCTCCCAAATCACCCAGGGTGGCTTTTTCCACTTTGGACTGTATATTTTTTACAGCCTTTTTAGTGCCGTCGGCTTCAGCACGGGCTTCTTTTTTGGCAGATTCTTTTTGATCTGTTTCCTGCTGTTCGCGGATGCGGGTATGGCTCAACAGAATGCGTTTCTCGTTTCTGTCGAACTCGATGACAACGAATTGAGCAGTCTCATCTAACTGAAGATTTTTGCCGTCTTCCTTTGCCAGATGTCGATTGGGAACAAATCCTTCCAGACCATATGCCAGTTGTACCAATGCTCCTTTGTCTTCTTTCCGAACGATGGTTCCTTCATGCAAGGTTCCAACAGCGAAGGTTTCTTCGAGAGCATTCCAGGGATCTTCCTCCAATTGTTTGTGTCCGAGTTGGAGTTTACGGTTTTCCTTATCGATGCTAAGGATGATGATGTCGATCTTCTCTCCCACTTTGGTGTAATCACCGGGGTGATTGAATCGCTTCAACCAACTGAGATCGCTGATGTGGATCATACCACCGATACCCGGCTCCAGTTCAACGAAAACACCATAAGGAGTGATGTTTTTCACCAATCCCTGGTGTTTGCTGCCTTCTGGGAATTTGGTTTCAATGTCATTCCAGGGATCCTGTGTCATCTGTTTGATGCTGAGGCTCATTTTTCGTGATTCTTTGTCCAGCGTCACCACTCTGGCTTCGTATTCATCATGCAGCTTGAAGAATTCCTTGGCATTGATGGGGGTATTGGCCCATGTAATTTCAGAAACGTGAACCAGTCCTTCAACACCCGGCTGGATCTCGAGGAATGCACCGTAATCTTCAATATTAACGACCTTGCCTTTCACTACACTGCCTTCAGCAAGTCCCTCAGGCAATACATCCCAGGGGTGGGGTGTCAATTGTTTGAGACCAAGTGAAATGCGCTTCTTATCATCATCGAAATCAAGCACAACTACTTGTAATTTTTGATCCAGCTTCACCACTTCACTTGGGTGAGAGATCCGACCCCAAGAAATATCAGTGATATAGAGAAGTCCATCCAGACCACCCAAATCCATGAAAGCACCAAAATCGGTGATGTTTTTCACCACACCTTCCAGTACCTGTCCTTTTTCTAACTTGCTCATGATTTCGGCACGCTGTGCTTCGATGTCACTTTCAATCAGGGCCTTGTGCGAAACAACGGCATTCTTGATGGTCTCATTGATTTTCACCACTTTAAATTCCATGGTCTTACCAACAAACTGATCATAATCAGTAACCGGCTTCACATCTATCTGGGATCCGGGGAGGAAAGTTTCCATGCCAAAAACATCAACAATCAAACCACCCTTGGTCTTGCTGGTTACTGTTCCGGTTATTACTTCACCTGTCTTATGAACCTCAACAATTCTTTCCCAAGCCCGATAGATACGGGCAGATTTTCTGCTGAGGTGCAGGTTACCCTGGCGATCCTCTTTCTCCACTACCATAACTTCCACTTCATCCCCCACTTTCAGGGAGGGCACATCGCGGAATTCGTTCAGAGAGACCAATCCGTCACTTTTAAATCCAATGTTGACTACCACATCCGTTTTGGTAAGTGCAACCACGGTTCCGCGGATGATTTCGCCATCTTCGATTTGAACAAAAGTTTGATCATACACTTTGTCATACTTAACACGATCATTTTCTGCATAATGACTTACGTTGCGCTTGTCAATGCTCCAGTCAAAATCATCATGAGCCGAAACTGCCGGCTGGGTCTCAGGTGTTTTTGTTGTCGCAGCAGCGGTTTCTTCAGCGGGTGAAGCAGTAGCCGTCTCCTGAGAATCTGCGTTTAATTGTTTGTGAATGAATTTCATAAAAAATCCGTTTTTTTTATACGGGATGGCAAAGGTACGAAGCAGACATGGAATCACCTATAAAAAAGAGGATTTCTGCATAAAACTGGACCAGTCATATGACACTTTATTAATATGCGTTTGGTGCTGACTATCTGTTTCTAAAAACAATTAGCTGAAAATATACCGCTTCGGGTATGCCTTATCCTTCCCAATTTCACTTCACTGAAAAAGATGCCCCGAGATTTTCAATGTATTTCCATCTCTACAGGTAGGTTAATCTGTTGACTGAAGTTGGGTGCAGAGGAAAAAGATGTTTCCTTGCAGGTTACCAGAAAATGCTATAGAGAGCAGTCAGGATGCCCGCAACGAGCAAAGTGCCTACCAGAAAAGCAGGATGCATTTCCCAGAGGCTTCCACCGGATTCTAAACCTTTGGGCCGAATACCCTTTTTATGTTCATACCAACTGATGAGAACCATTCCGAGAACACAAATAAGAAAAACAAATCCCATTCTGTCAATGAAAGGAATTTCATAAACACCTGTTGCATTAGGAACAGCGAAACCACTCGAAGCGAGTGAAGAAAGATCAACCAACTGTGGTAAGAATTTAAAGAGTACTGACAAGAAAAATCCGCCGATGGTAGCAAATAAGGCTGCGGAAGAAGTAGCTCTTTTCCAGAAAAAACCCAATAAGAACATCGCAAAAATTCCCGGCGAAACAAAGCCGGTGTATTCCTGAATATACTTGAAACCCCCTTTTTCAATACCCAGATAAGGGGCAATGAGGATGGCAATAACCATTGCAATGATGATGGTCCATTTACCCGTTTTGAGTAAAGTCTGCTCACTTGCTGCCGGATTAATTTTTTTCTGATAAATATCGAGGGTAAATATGGTAGAGATGCTATTGGCTTTACCGGCCAGAGAGGCAACAATTGCAGCAGTTAGTGCAGCAAAAGACAATCCTTTCAATCCTACAGGCAATAAATTCAATAATGAGGGGTATGCTTTGTCTGCCATTAATTGTCCGTTATCGCCCAGCAACTCACCATGTGAGAAATATCCTTTTTGATTGAGCACATAAGCAGCAATTCCGGGTAATACCACAATAATGGGCATCATTAATTTGAGAAACGCTGCAAACAAAATACCATTTCTGGCAGTAGGCAGGTTGGCGCCCAGCGCTCTTTGTGTTATGTATTGATTGCATCCCCAGTAATTCAGATTGACTATCCACATACCGCCTATCAGAACAGACAAACCGGGTAAGTCGAGGTAGTTGGGATTATCTTTTTTCAAAATCATGTGAAAATGATCATTTGCTTCAGTATATAAAATTCGCAAACCAGACATGATTCCACTTTGTCCGTATAACTCACTGACGAGTCCGAGTGCCAGATAAGTAGTAACCAAACCGCCGATAACCAAAAAGAAAACCTGTATTACATCTGTATATCCAATTACTTTCATCCCACCCAACGTTATACCAATTGCAAATAGTCCGAGCAAATACATACAAGTAGAGATAGATATACCACTGATACTATGAATTGCCAGTGCGCCGAGATACAGGATAGAGGTTAAATTGACAATAACATACAAAAAAAGCCAAAAGACAGCCATGATCATGGCTACGGTTCCATTATAACGCGTTTGAAGAAACTGTGGCATGGTGTATATTTTATTCCGGAGATACACAGGAATAAAAAATATAGCAACCAGTAAAAGAGAGGCTGCTGCCATCCACTCATAAGTTGATATAGCAAGACCCATTGTAAATCCATTACCACTCATGCCAATCATTTGCTCAGCAGAAATATTGGAGGCTATCAAGGAGGCCCCGATAGCCCACCAGGTTAATGAGCCTTCGGCAAGAAAAAAATCATGGGTGGCCGCAACGGTTGTCTGTTTTTTTCTTCTGTAAACCAAATAGCCGTAGCCACTGACAATGACAAAATAAAAGAGAAAAACGATGTAATCGGTGGTTTGGAGTACTTGCATGGCTGGAATATCTATTTTTTAATGGTATTCTTATTCTTAATAAAAGGATGGACTACTTGAATCTGCATCTATCTTTTGCATCAACGAGGTGATTACTTTTTTTAGATTGAAATTCTCGATCAATTTTTATACCCATCTACTCTCGGTAAAAATTTGAAAAAAAGCCGACTATTATTGACCATAATATTTATCCGGACCATGTTTTCTTTCATAATGTTTTTTTATCAGAGCCTCTTTCAATGGGATGGCATCGGGCTGAATTTGTTCCGTTAAGTGTGCCATTTTAGCCAACTCTTCCAGTACTGCACTGTTATATACGGCTTTCTCAGCAGATTCCCCCCATGTAAACGGTGCATGCTGTCCGACCAAAATCATTTGTACTTCGCGGTAATCAAGTTTCAATTGATTGAAACAGTCAATGATTTGGAAACCGGTTTCCAGTTCATAATTTCCCTTGACTTTCTGATCATCCATGGGATGACAACAGGGTATATCGCAAAACGCATGATCGGCATGTGTTGTGCCATAAATAGGTATGCATCTCAAAGATTGAGCCCAAGCAGTTGCGTAAGTAGAATGGGTGTGAACAATGCTGTTGACTTCATTCCATTCCCGATATAAAACAGCATGTGTGAGGGTATCTGATGAAGGTTTTAACTTCCCATCAACCCATTTGCCTTCAAAATCTACTACTACCATATGTTCGGGAGACAGTGCCTCATAAGGAACCCCACTGGGCTTTATGGCAAAGATTCTCTCATTTCTATCGGCTACGCTTACGTTGCCAAAGGTAAAAATAACCAGGTTGAGTTGGGGCAATTGCATATTGGCCAGGTATGCCTGCTCTCTGATTTCTTTGTATCTGTTAGACATCTCTGTTGTAAGTTTTTTATACTGATGTTATTTTCACTTTGTTCAAAATTCTTTTAACCAATGGGTATCCATCAATATTTTATAATCTTTTATGAATGTAATCACATTTCTATAATATGCAAAATCAGATTCAGGATGGGTAGTAGTTAGAACAACACACCGCATTCCGGCTTTTTCCGCTGCCTCGACACCTTTGGGTGCATCTTCAAAAACAATACATTCAGCGGGTTCAACTCCAAGACATTTAGCACATGTCAAAAATGTTTCCGGATGGGGTTTGCTGAATTTAACATCAACAGCACTGGTAATGGTATTAAAATAATGTCGGATGGATAACCCATCCAGAACATAATCAATGTTTTCAGGTAAGGCGGCAGATCCTATTCCCATTGGTCTATTTTCCTCTTTCGACTGTTGCAAAAAAACATCCAGTCCGTCAATCAAACGGAGGTAAGGTCGAAACACTTCCCGATAGCCGGCTTCTTTGCGAGCAATCATCAGCTTCATCTCTTCCAGTGTGAATCTGCCGGGAAATATTCGCTCCAGCAACTCTTCGTTTTTCCCATAACATTGGTACTTCACTTCCTCCAAGGATAAAATTGCGCCAAGGTTATTTAAAATGTGGTGCCATGCGCGGATATGAAAATCCATGTCATCAATCATGGTTCCATTGAGATCAAATAGAAGGGCTGCTTTTTCCATACCGAATAAGAATCCGTTAAATATAGCGATTGATTAAATTTTCTACATACTCCTGTCTCCCACTAGCAGGAGTAATCTCATTGTGCATCCTTGCCAATTGAGCCAGTTCACGTAATGTAAGTTTACCTTCTTCAAATTCTTTTCCCTTCCCCTCATCAAAAGACCTATATCTTTCTAGGCGGATAGCAGAATAATCCGATTCTGTCAATATTCTATCTGCGACTACCAAAGCTCTGGCGAAGGCATCCATTCCGCCGATGTGTGCATGAAAAAGATCAGCGGGATCGGTTGAATTCCTGCGTCTTCTTGCGTCAAAGTTGATGCCCCCACCGGAGAAACCTCCGGCTGGCATTATTACCAACATTGCTTCAATCAATTCATATAAGTTATTCGGAAATTGGTCAGTATCCCAACCGTTCTGGTAATCACCTCTATTGGCATCAATGCTTCCCAGCACACCGGCATCTACTGCCACCTGCAATTCATGCTGAAAAGTATGACCGGCAAGGGTAGCATGATTCACCTCTATATTAAGTTTAAAATCGTTCAGGAGGTCGTATTCCCGTAAAAATCCAATGACCGTCGCAGCGTCGTAATCGTACTGATGTTTGGAAGGTTCACATGGCTTGGGCTCAATAAAAAAATGTCCTTTAAACCCCTGTTCTCGCGCATAATCTTTGGACATATGTAAAAAACGAGCCAGGTGGTCTAATTCCTTTTTCATTTGTGTATTCAACAAACTCATATAGCCTTCCCTTCCGCCCCAAAAAACATAATGTGCACCTCCAAGACGGATGGTTGCATCGATGGCCATTTTTACCTGTGCTGCCGCATGGCTAACAACCCTGAAATCAGGACTGGTGGCTGCACCGTTCATGTATCTTGGATGAGAAAAAAGGTTTGCGGTGCCCCATAACAATTTTACGCCGCTGGCAGTCTGCTTTTCCAGTGCATACGCGGTGAGTAGCCTCAATCTTCTTTCATTTTCATCCAGGTCATTTGTCAAATCAACCACGTCAACATCATGAAAACAATAAAATGGAATTTGCATTTTTGAAATGAATTCAAAAGCAGCATCCATCTTTGCCTTTGCGCGGTCAATCGGGTCCTTGCTTTCATTCCAAGGATAGAGATGGGTTGGCTCTCCAAATGGATCTGACCCATTTCCTACAAAGCTGTGCCAGTAGGCACAGGCAAATCGGAGCCAGTCTTTCATCTTTTTTCCGGCAACCATTCGATCTGCATCATACCACCTGAAAACCAGGTCTCTGTCAGAACCAGGACCTTCATACTGAATGGCATTGATTCCTTTGAAATATTCTTTTTCACCGATAACAATTGGCATATGAATTAGCTTTACAAGCGTATAAAAAAATTATTCAATCAGGTTACTTTTCAAAAGTAGTTCGCGCCACTCAAGATAACAATCTTCCCATTGTTTATCATGCTCATCTGGGTCGAATCGCTGAAAGAAGTTGGAAGGAGATTTGTCGGTAAATTCTGCTCCCCAATGACCGGCACCTTTGGCTGCACCCTTTGCTGCTCCTTCGCTCCCACTGGTTTCAATTAATTCCAAAGGTGCATGAGAAAGTTGAACAAATGCTTTTTGAAAAACTTTACTCAAAAAAAGTCCTGCTGAACCCGCCCGAATTAATTGGGGTTCTATCTTTATTTCTTTCAAAACATCCATCCCATATCTAAAAGCAAAAGCAATACCCTCCTGGGTGGCCCTGAAAAGGTGAGCGGGAGTGTGTCGGTTGAAGTCAATATTTCTGATTCCGGCATTTATTTTTTTGTTGCCAAGCAATCGTTCTACCCCATTCCCAAATGGATATAGTAGTAATCCTTCTGCACCCGGAGGAAGGTTGGCAGCCAATTGATTCATCTTCTCATAATCAAACTGATTACCGGTCAACTGTTTGACCCATTTATTCAAAATTCCTGCACCATTGATGCACATTAGTAATCCTAGATTGGTATTATCTTTTGTATGAAGAACATGAGCGAAAGTATTAATCCGGGAAAAGGGATCAGTTGATAGCTCATTGGTGACAGCATAAATTACACCGGAAGTGCCGGCTGAGGCAGCTATTTGACCTGGTGCTACTACTCCCAAAGACCAGGCGTTGTTCATTTGATCACCTGCCTTATATGTTATAGGAATACCGGGTATTAACTGCAACTCTTTTGCAGCTTGCCGGGTTAAAAAACCATGCTCGCTGAAAACGGGTCGTATGGAAGGGATCCAATCCATATTCCAGTTGAAGTGCTGGAAAAGAGGAACTGCCAACTGATGTTCCTGAAAATCCCAGAAAATGCCTTCGGAAAGTGCAGCTATTGTTGTCGTAGCTTCTCCGGTCATTCTGAAAGAAATATAGTCCCCTGGTAACATCACCCATTTAATTCTTTCCATGGTTGCTGGCTGGTGTTTATGCATCCAGGCGAGTTTAGCTGCAGTAAAGTTCCCGGGTGTATTCAACAAATGTTCAAAACAATAGTCCTTACCTAGGCTTTTTAGTATCTGCTGCCCTTCTTCTACAGCCCGGCTATCGCACCAGATGATACTATTTCCAATGCAAGCGCCCATTTTATCAACCAAAACCAATCCATGCATTTGATAGGAAATACCAATGCCTTTTATCTGCTCTGTCTTGACTAGACCGGATGCATTGGCTCTCTGCATTGCCATGCAGATATACTCCCACCAAATATCAGGTGACTGTTCAGCCCAGCCCGGCTGTGTAGATAGGATGGACGCTTCTTCATCGGGATATTGAACTGTTATCAATGACTTCCCGCTTTCTGCTTCCCAAACGGATAATTTTACGGAGGAGGTTCCAAGATCGATACCTAAGTAAAGCATATGAAGGCAGATTCAAGCCCAATTTACCTATTTCTATCGAAACCCTTTAAAGAAGGGATTCTACCATTTCACCGACAAAGCAGATGATTGATACTTGTTCGTTTTTATATGTATTCTAGAGTGTTAATTTCAGGATAAAAAAGATATCACAGACACTCTTCTTCAAAAAAAATAAACATTCTGTTCTAGCGTTATACTCAAGAACAGAGTAATGCCATTTATCAGGAATTGGAAAAAGAAAGAAATGAAAAAAGTTATTCTATTTATGTGGCTGTTGGTACCTTTTATTACTTTGTCACAAGGGTATTTTACAAATACCAGAAAGTCAGCGGATCGGCCACTTACTGAGCAACGGAACACTTCCAATCCTTCAGTTCATGTCTTTAATAATCGCCTTTACATTTTTTGCTCACAAGATGTAGAAGGGGGCTTGAGTCCGAACCGATTTGGGGATCAATTTGCCATGAGGGATTATTGGTTGTACCGGCTAGATAGTATCAATGGGCCGCTGACAGAGATTGGGCAGGTTCTTGATATCAGGGAAATCCCCTGGGCAGGTCGTCAATTGTGGGCACAGGATGTAACTTATCATAAGGGTCGCTATTTTTTATATTTTACCCTAAAAGACAAAAATGATGTTTTTCGCATTGGGGTTGCCATATCGGATTCAATTAGCGGACCGTATAAGCCGGAAAAAAATCCAATTTCATTCGCCTACAGCACTGATCCCAGGGTATTTCGGGACGAAGATGGTAGTTGTTATTTGCTTTTTGGTGGGATAAAAAACGGACAGCTTCATCAGTGGGAGAACAATGTATATAGACCCAATGCTGAAGAAAGAATCGGTGACCAGTATGCCTTGCTACCACGAATCGCAAGACTTTCAGCTGATATGAAACAGTTGACAGAGAAAGTTCGTGAAGTTAAGATTATTGACAATACAGGTGAATTGATGGATGAGAAAGACAATAAAAAAAGATTTGGAGAATCGGCCAGTTTACACAAGTTCAATGGTAAATACTATTTAACTTATTCGACGGGTGAAACACGTATGATTGTTTATGCGATTGGCAATTCGCCCTATGGTCCGTTTACCTATCGGGGAATATTAAAAGGGCCGATAGACGGAACAATTAGTCATCACTCGATTGTAAACTTTAAGGGAAACTGGTATCTTTTCTATCACGATTCCAGGATTTCAGGATTGCCACATCTGAGGCATCTTTATGTAACTCCCATAACTCATTTACCAAGTGGAGAAATGTCGATTCTAAGCGATATATCTCATTAAACAGCATGCTTATAGATAATGACTATGTATTTTTTTGCGTTAAATGATTCCTGATATAGAAAAACCCGATTCATTATTTGTTCAAAATAGTCTATCGACACCGCAATAAATCTGTTTGAATTGAGAACAGCATTCTAATTTGATAGGATTCAATACATAGCTAAAATATGGTTTCAATAGCAAGGTTTATCAGATACGGGAAGCGATGGTTTTAGCTGCCACCCAACCACTTGACCATGCATGTTGAAAATTATAGCCACCGGTCACCCCATCAACATCCATTACCTCACCCCCAAAAAAAAGTCCGGGTAAAATTTTACTTTCCATGGTTCCTGAATGAATTTCCTTCAATGAAATTCCACCACATGTTACAAACTCTTCTTTGAAGGTAGTCTTTCCTTTAAAAAGAAATGGTGTTTTTAATAAAATTGAAATGATGCGCTGTTGTTCTCCGGAAGTAAGCTCTGCCCATATTCTATGTTCCGGAATACCGCATTTATTCAATAGGTATTGCCAAAGTCTGGAGGGAAATAAAAAAGGACAACGCAACATGATTTTTTGTCCGCCATAAAGTTTTCTCCAGTCCTGCCATTCGTTTCTCAATTCAAACTCCCGATAGGCGGGTATCCAGTTGACAAACAATGTGCCGGTATAATTTTTTTCTGACAAATATTTTGCAGCAAAAGCAGACAAGCGAAGAGCTGCCGGTCCGCTTATTCCCCAATGTGTAATGAGTATTGATCCTTCTTCCTTCATTTTAGTATCCATTAGGGTTATTGACACAGGGGCGACCGATATTCCCATCAATTTATGAAGTCCCTCATCTGGAATATTGAAAGTAAACAAGGAAGGAACTGGAGGTTCGATGGAATGTCCCAACTTACGCAACCAATCAAAATGGATTGACTTAGGGTGTCCACCGGTAGCTATAAAAATAAAGTCAGCATTGAATCTTTGACCCTTAGCTGTAACCACAACCAGGGTTTCCTCTTTTTCAACCGAAACCACTTCCTGGTGTGTAGCAATAGCTACATTGTGTTTGGTTGCTTCCATCATGAGGCATTCAATGATGGTTTCCGACTGATGGGTAGAAGGAAACATTCTTCCATCCGGTTCAGTCACCAACTGTATGCCCCTTTCCTGAAACCATTGGATGGTATCACTAGGAGCGAATTCGTGTAAAACTCGTTTCATCCATCTGCTTCCGCGGGGATATTGCTTACTCATTTCATCTACATCGAAGCAGGCATGAGTTACATTGCATCTACCCCCACCGCTGACTCTAACTTTTGACAATAGTCGCGCTGATTTTTCTAAAAGAGTAACTTTTATGCCAGGCTGCATCCGAGCTACATTGACTGCACAAAAAAATCCTGCAGCACCGCCCCCTATAACCACAAGATGTTTCATTTGATTCATTTCATTTGCATGAGTGCTGCCATCTTCTCTATGCCGGACCAGAGATTACCCAGCCGCAGATTTTCATTTTCTGCATGCTGATTGTTATCATAATTGGCTATAGGAACTGTAATTGGAAAAGCCCCAGCATATTTTTTAAACATGAAAAGAGGTAAGCTTCCTCCCATCAGCGGCACCACCAATAATGTCTTCGTTGAATGCTTTCTTAGTGTTTGAATAATGGAAGCTGCCAAAGAATGGTTGATAGGTGTCTTCTGTGCATTGTAACCAGCCTTTCTCTTAACCTGAATAACTTTATCATATTTATTTCTTTCTTCTTCAGTAGGCACTCCCCTTGTAATGTAAAAACCTTGGCGCCTGATATGATCTTCTATCCGCTGTTGTTGTAATTCATAATTTATTCCCGGAACCAGTCGCAAATCTAAAGTAGCAATTGCAGTCGTTGGAATGATATTACTGGCAAGGTTCCCCGTAGCTGCACTTTGTATTCCATTGATGTTCAAAGATGGAAGCAATAAAGAAGCGGAAAGACCACGTTGGGCCGTTTCTGGTCTTTTAAAGCCCAGAGATTTCATTAATTGAACATCCATTACAGGTAGTGACTGAAGAGCGGCTCTTTCTTCCATAGAAAGCGGTGTGATGGAATCATAAAAATGAGGTACCAATACCCGACCATTGAGGTCCTTCATGGAAGCCAACAAGTGACTAAGTAGATGAGCAGGATTGGGAGCCCAATTTCCATAATGACCGCTGTGCAATGGACGATTGCTTCCGTAAACGGTCAGCTCCATGCCAGCATCTCCCCGAACACCGAGAAAGATTTGAGCAGCACCGGATGCATGTTCAGGCCCGTCACAAATAATCCAGCCATCACTTCTTAACAAGGGGGCATACCGGGTTAAAATCTCAGGCAAATGAGTTGATCCGGATTCTTCCTCCCCTTCAAAGAAAAAACGAAGATTTATGGTAGGTGTTATATTTAGTTCCCTGAGAGACTGATATGCCTTTAGGATAGAGAAAATTCCCGCCTTATCGTCGGCACTTCCTCTTCCGGTAACTCGCCATTCAGGTGAAAATTCAGTCTGAGTTTCAAAATTTAAGGGACTGGAAAATCCCCCAGATGAATTTCTTTCAACTATCAAAGGTCGAAAAGGGTGCCAACCCTCCAACCATTTAGAACTATCTACAGGTTGTCCATCATAGTGTGCATAAAAGACAATTGTTCGGGTAGCACCGGGAACATTTATTTCACCATAAACAGCCGGAGGTACATTAGGGGAATTGGCAGATAGCAATTGTACATTTTCAATGCCGTTGGCTTTCATCATTGCCGTGATGAAAGAAGTATTCAAATGGATATTCGCTTGGTTGAGTGGGGTATTGGGTAATTGTACGAATGATAAAAATTCACTCAACCATTGCTTTTGTTTTTGTTTGAAATAATTAGGAAAGTCAGTTGGTTGGGAAGACTGTGCATTTGATAACAGACCTAAGAAAAGCAGAACAGAAAGAAATGAATAATTTTTCATTCCTTAAAGATAGGAAGCATACTGACAATCAGTAATAAGAAGTATTTAGATTTTGATTGCCTTTTTCGGCTTTTTCAATGATGTCATAATCTGAAAGGATGAGTGCCTTGTTTTTTTTCACACAAACATCATGCTCGAAATGTACTGCAGTTTTTCCATCCCTTGTTCGTACGGTCCATCCATCATCGTCAGTATAAATTTCTCTTGAACCCAGTGTTATCATGGGCTCAATGGCAAGTACTAGGTTCTCTTTTAATCTAGGTCCGGAGCCTCTTTTTCCATAATTAGGTACCTGGGGATCTTCATGCAATTGTTTTCCCAATCCATGGCCTACCAGTTCTCGTACAACGCCATAATGATGTTTCCTTTCTACATAGTCCTGAATTGCAAAAGAAATATCACCGACTCTGTTGTTTACTATGGCTTTTTCTATGCCCAAATAGAGTGATTCCTTGGTTGTTTTCACCAAATGAAGTAAAGTCGAATCCACCTCTCCAAGAACAAAAGTATAAGCATGATCGCCATGCCAACCATTCAGTATGACACCAATATCTATTGAGACTACGTCCCCCTCCTTTAAAGGTTCTTTATTGGGGAACCCATGTACAACAACATCGTTTACTGAGGCGCAGATATGATGGGGATAACCCCGATACTGGAAAAAAGATGGGATTGACTTGTGATCACGGATAAATTCATTGCACATTAAATCAATTTGCAATGTACTCATGCCGGGTTGTAATACTTTAGCAACTTCAGCAAGAGAGGCGCTAACCAACATGGCGGACTCTCTCATCAACTGTACTTCACTATCGGTTTTACAAAACATCATGTTGTGCTTCCTTTTCTATAAAAAAATAAACCTGCCGGGCTTTGCCTGACAGGTTAAAAAATTTTTTCTTTTTCATTTACAGTGTTGTGGTAGTTGTTCCAACCGGTTGTCTTCCCTGAATTCTTCCGCTCTTCATCAATCCGTCATATTGACGCATCAGAAGATATGTTTCAATTTGTTGCAAGGTGTCAAGAATAACTCCCACCATGATCAACAAAGACGTACCACCGAAGAAAGAGCTGAAACCCTGTGTAACATTCAGCCGCTGGGCAAAACCCGGCATGATACCAACGAATGCAAGGAATATAGCTCCGGGTAATGTGATTTTATCCATGATATCACCAATAAAATCAGCGGTTGGCTGACCGGGTTTTACTCCTGGTATGAAACCGTTGTTTTTCTTCAGATCTTCTGCGATTTGCTTGGGATTAAAAATAAGTGCGGTATAAAGGAATGTAAATCCGATTACCATCACTGCATAGATCAACATGTACCAGAAATTGCTTGGATCATTAAAAATCCGGATAATACCTTGTGTTGAATCCAGGTTAGTAAAAGACACTAGTGTAGGCAGGAACATGATTGCCTGGGCAAAAATGATGGGCATTACACCTGCACTGTTGACTTTGATGGGTAAGAACTGGCGTGCGCCTCCAACCTGCTTGTTACCTATGATTTGTTTGGCATAGTTTACGGGTATTTTACGTACACCCTGAACAAGAAGGATCAGCCCCATGATAACAATGATCAAAATAGCGATCTCCACTAAGAAGATCAACAATCCTCCACCGCCTCTTTGTTCTTTGGTGCTGAACTCCTGTATGAGTGATATGGGTAACCGAGCGAGAATACCCACCATGATAATAATAGATGTGCCGTTTCCAAGGCCTTTGTCCTGAATTTTTTCACCCAACCACATTACGAAGAGTGTCCCAGCCGTAAGAGTAATGATAGTGGAGAAAGTAAAAGTTGAACCTTCAAATCCGGGAAGGATAGCGTCGCGATAGCCGGGTCCGTTGAGATAAGCTACATAGGCTCCGGCCTGGAAAATAGTTACAATTACCGTGAGATAACGGGTCCATTCATTGATTTTCTTTCTTCCGCTATCACCATCTTTTTGAATTTTCTGGAGTGTAGGAACCAGGATGGTCATTAACTGCATGAAGATAGAAGCAGATATGTAGGGCATGATACCCAGGGCCAGGATGGAAGCCTGAGAAAATCCTCCACCTGCGAACATATCGAAGATACCTAAAAGACCACTGTTGTTGGCTGTTTGCTGAGCTTGTTCAATTTTATTAGGATCCAGGCCAGGTAGAACTATGTGATTACCGAGGCGATAGGTAAGAACCAGCGCTAGTGTTAGAATGATTTTGTCCCTCAGTTCCTCAATGGTCCAGATATTCTTTAATGTCTGTATTAATTTTTTCACTGAATGGCGATTAATGGCTTGATCAATTGCTTTCGGGTGCACTCACCTTACAGCGCGGTAATTTACATTATTTTATGCGATAATCTCGATGGTACCTCCGGCAGCGGTCACAGCGTTCTTTGCTTTTTCACTGGCAGCATTTACCTTGAAAGTCATGGCTGATTTCAGTTCACCGTTTGCCAAAAGTTTAATACGATCGGTTTTACCAATCAAACCATTGACATAAAGGGTTTCCGGACTGATCTCAGTGAAGGCATATTTTTCTGTTAGTTGTGCAATCTGTCCCAGATTGAATACTTTATAGGAAATACGGTTGTTGTTGGTAAATCCTCTCTTGGGAATTCTCCGCTGAATTGGCATTTGACCACCTTCGTGGGCCATTTTACTTTTATAACCAGCGCGGCTTTGTCCTCCTTTATTTCCTTTGGTAGAAGTGCCTCCTTTTCCGGATGCTTCTCCGCGTCCGATGCGGATGGCTTTGTGGGTAGAACCTTTTGCAGGTTTTAGAGTGTGCAGTTTCATTTTGAGATGTTTGAACTTACGGGGAATCACCCCTCGCTTTAATATAATTTTTTCATTGAGGGAAGAAGAGATTAATGAACTTCCTCCACTTTTACAAGATGGGTTACTTTCTGAATCATACCCATTATTTGAGGTGTTGCATCAACTTCTTTAGATGCATTGAGTTTTCGCAAACCAAGTGCTTCCAGTGTCTTTTTTTGACGTTCCGGACGATCGATTCCGCTTTTGATTTGCGTGATTTTTATTTTTTTCATGACTTTCTTTTTACAGGTTTCGGCAGATTATCCGTTGAAAACTTTAGAGAGCTTGAGGGTTCGGGTTTTTGCTACCTGCACGGGTTCTCTAAGCATGGCAAGTGCTTTGATAGTTGCCTTCACCACATTGTGTGGGTTGGCAGATCCGAGGCTTTTTGCCAGAACGTCTGTAACTCCGGCACTTTCCAGAACAGCACGCATGCTTCCACCGGCGATTACACCGGCACCATGTGCAGCAGGTTTGATTAAAACTTTGGCAGCACCATCTTTTGCCAGTTGCTCATGGGGGATGGTACCATGCATCACAGGCACGCGAACCAGGTTTTTCTTGGCATCTTCGATGCCTTTAGAAATAGCTTCCTGAACCTCTTTTGCCTTCCCCAGTCCGTGACCCACAACACCTCCCTCATTTCCAACTACTACGAGTGCTGAAAAGCTGAAAGTACGACCACCCTTTGTTGTTTTAACTACCCGATTGATGGCAACTACTTTATCCTTGAGTTCCATTTCTCCGGCTGCTTTTACCTTATTTACAGTGAGTTTAGACATTGTCTGAAATTAATTGAATGATTATTCGATGATGATTAAAATTGAAGACCTCCTTCACGGGCTCCATCTGCTACTGATTTTACTCTTCCGTGGTATAGGTTACCGCCTCTGTCGAAAACACATCCCTGTAAACCCAGTGCAAGGGCTTTGCGGGCAATTGCATTACCAACGAGTTTAGATTGCTCAATTTTTGTAACTTTTTGAGCCTGGATGTCTTTGTCCAGAGAAGAAGCAGCAGCCAGTGTTACTCCATTTACATCGTCTATGAGTTGAGCATAGATTTCGGCATTGCTTCTAAAAACGGAAAGACGTGGTTTCAATGAGGTACCGGCAACTTTCTTGCGAATGCGGTATCTGATTTTCTGTCTTTGAATCAATTTACTCATGGTATGTTGTTTTTGCTTCCGATTCTGCCGGAAACTGTTTTTCTAACTATTTTATTTACCTGCAGCTTTTCCTGCTTTTCTTCTCAATTGCTCACCCACATATTTAACACCTTTTCCTTTGTATGGCTCGGGCTTTCTGAGACTGCGCAACTTCGCAGCAACCTGTCCGATCAATTGGCTGTCGATGCCTTCCAAAAAGATTTTCGGGTTCTGGCCTTTCTCAGTCACTGTAGTTACTTTCAGCTCCTTTGGTATTTCAAAAATGATGTTGTGAGAATATCCCAATGAGAGATCGAGAACATTGCCTGTATTGGCCGCTTTGTAACCTACCCCTACAAGTTCAAGGTCTTTTTTGAAACCCTCAGTAACACCTTTTACCATGTTAGCGATGAGTGCACGGTAAAGTCCATGCATGGCTCTGTGACGAATCTGGTTGGTGGGTCGGGTCAGAACTATTTGTCCATCTTTCACTTCTACCGGAATATCGCGGTTGATGGTTTCCTTTAGCTCACCTTTGGGTCCTTTGACAGTTACCACGTGATCAGCATTAACAGTAACGGTAACGCCGTTTGGGATGCTAATGGGTTGTTTTCCTATACGAGACATAGTCGCTTTATTTTATTTTTTATGACGGTTGAATCGGTTTCAGCCCCGACTAAAGGCTTAAATGAGCGAGTCCAACCTGATTAATATACATAGCAGAGCACTTCTCCACCTACATTTTGGGCTTTTGCTTGCTTATCAGTAATAACGCCCTTGGAAGTACTCAGGATGGCTACTCCGAGTCCGTTGATTACACGTTTGATTTCTGAGGGCTTGGCATATTGGCGCAAACCGGGTCTACTTACTCTTTCAAGAGAGCGGATGGCAGCTTGCTTGGTTTGCGGGTCGTATTTCAAAGCAATTTTAATTACACCCTGCTTGTTGTCATCTTCAAATTTGTATTTGAGAATGTATCCCTGCTCATATAAAATTTCGGTTAACCGCTTTTTCATATTAGAGGCAGGAATCTCCACCAGTCTGTGACCGGCCATTTGAGCATTGCGGATTCTGGTGAGGAAGTCTGCTATTGGATCTGTTACCATGTTATTTGAATTAAATCAGTTCAGAATTTGTTTTTATGACCAGGTTTACCAACTGGCTTTTTTAACACCCGGGATGATACCATTGAGTGCCATATCACGGAACATGATACGGGAGATACCGAAAAAGCGCATATAACCCTTGGGACGACCGGTCATTTTACAGCGATTCTTCAACCTTACAGGAGAAGCGTTTTTGGGGAGTTTGTCAAGAGCGGTATAATCTCCGGCAGCTTTCAATGCCTTTCTTTTTTCAGCATATTTAGCTACCATTTGTTCACGCTTGCGCTGTCTGGCTTTGATGGATTCTTTTGCCATGTGTATTAGTTGTTTTCTTTTTTAACATTTTTAAAAGGCATGCCCAATTCTTTCAGCAGTTCGAAAGCTTCTTCGTTGGATTGTGCCGTGGTGACGAAAGTAATGTCAAGTCCGGTAATCTTGTTTACTTTATCAATATCAATTTCAGGGAAAATGATTTGTTCGGTTACACCAAGTGTATAGTTACCTCTACCATCGAAAGCCTTGTCACTAATTCCTTTGAAGTCACGAACACGGGGCAATGCTACTGAAACCAATCTGTCGAGAAACTCGTACATTTTGGAACCACGTAAAGTTACGCGAGCACCGATGGGCATACCCCGGCGCAGTTTGAAATTGGATATATCTTTCTTGGATGTTGTAGGCACTGCTTTTTGTCCGGTAATCATGCTCAATTCTTCAACAGCGATGTCCACCAGTTTTTTATCGGAAACAGCTCCATTAACGCCACGATTGATACAAATTTTTTCCAAACGGGGTGCCTGCATAACAGAGCCATAAGAAAACTTCTTCATCAACGCAGGAATAACATCCTGTGAATACTTTGTAGCAAGTCTAGGTGTATATTTTACCGTACTCATTTGATTACCTCCCCTGATTTTTTGGATATTCTAACTAGTTTACCTTCTTCGCGTGTTCTTTTTACCCGCGTAGCTTCGCCAGCCTTTGCGTCCCAAAGCATAACATTTGAAATGCTGATAGGGGCTTCTTTCTGGAGAATTCCACCTTTGGTATTTTGTGCAGTTGGCTTGGTATGTCTTTTTACAATGTTGATGCCTTCAACTACAACCCGCCCTTTATCCAGAATAACTTCCAGAACAATACGTGGTTTTTTCAAGTCTTTTCCATCACCGGCGATAACAACGACTGTATCACCTTTTTTGATGTTGAATTTTGGTTTGAATCTCGTATTCATATTACCTCCAACTCTCCGGGGAGTTATTTTTTTAATGATAGAATGATTAATTAAAGTACTTCAGGTGCCAGTGAAATGATTTTCATATATCCTTTATCACGCAGCTCACGTGCCACCGGACCGAATATACGAGTCCCCCTTGGCTCATCAGCATTGTTCAGCAATACAACTGCATTGTCATCGAATCGTATATAAGATCCGTCTTTGCGACGCAGTTTATTTTTTGTTCTTACAATTACTGCTTTGGAAACAGTTCCTTTTTTAATCCCGCCGGCAGGTATAGCGTCTTTCACAGTTACCACTATCTTGTCACCAATTTTTGCATAATCCTGACCGCTGTTTCCCAAAACGCGGATGCAAAGAACTTCTTTGGCTCCACTATTATCGGCAACATTCAGTCGACTTTCTTGCTGTATCATTGTTATTCTATTTGAATTTTGTTCAGGCAAAAAACCAAGATTTCTTGCCGGGTGATTTTTTACTTCGCTTTTTCAACCACTTCAACCAGGCGCCAGCGTTTGGTTTTGCTCAATGGACGAGTCTCCATTATTTTCACCACATCGCCGATACCACACTCTTCCTTCTCATCGTGGGCATGGAATTTCGTCGTTTTTTTCACGAACTTTCCGTAGATGGGGTGCTTTACCTTCCGTTCAACAGCAACAGTAATTGTCTTGCTCATTTTGTCACTGGTTACTACACCCGTTCTTGTTTTGCGTAAATTTCTTTCAGCCATTTTTCTGTTTATTTATGGATTAAATGCCCATTTCTTTTTTCTTAAGCTCCGTTTTCAGCCGGGCAATGTCGCGGCGGAGAGTGCGGATATTCATTGGATTTTCGAGTGGAGAAATTGCATGGGCAAACTCCAGCTTCTTCAATCGCAGCTGATCGTCGTTGATTTTAGCGTTCAGGTCGGAAGTACTCATCTCCCTGATCGACTTATTAAATGCATTGGTTTGTTTATTAGCCATAGATCTTAATTTTATGCCTGTAAATCTCTTCTAATGATGAATTTGGTAGCTATCGGTAACTTCTGAGCTGCCAATTTCATGGCTTCTTTTGCTGTTTCTTCGGTTACGCCGTCACATTCAAAAATGATGCGACCCGGCTCAACAACAGCTGCCCAGAATTCAGGATTTCCCTTACCCTTACCCATCCTCACTTCGGCTGGCTTGCGGGTAATGATTTTATCAGGAAATATGCGAATCCAGACATTACCTTCTCTTTTCATGGCACGCGTCATTGCCTGACGAGCAGATTCGATCTGCCTGTTGGTCAGCCAAATAGGCTCGAGGGCCTTCAGTGCGAAGGAACCGAAAGAAATAGCTGTTCCACGCTTGGCTACTTCACGAATCCGGCCTTTTTGCTGTTTCCGGTGCTTGCTTCTTTTAGGTTGTAACATGTATTGCTATTTGAAATTCAATGAATTTGTTTTCAGAAAAAATTAAGATGAACGACGACCTCCTCTTCCACCTCTGTCACCACCACCACGGCGGTCATCTCTTCTGTCACCACCTCTTCTGTCGCCTCTGTCATCTGAACGTTCTCTGCGATCACTCATATCAGATTTACCACCTACAAAATTGGGATTCAACTCTCTTTTGCCCAGTACCTCACCCTTGCAAATCCACACTTTGATACCGATTTTACCATAAACAGTCTGTGCAAATACACTGGCGTAATCGATATCCATTCTGTAAGTATGCAGGGGTACTCTTCCTTGTTTGAATTCCTCACTGCGTGCAATTTCAGCACCACCCAAACGACCACTTACTTTTACTTTGATACCTTCCGCACCCATGCGAAGTGTGGAGGCTATTGACATTTTAATGGCTCTCTTGAAGTTAATTCTGTTTTCTATCTGACGAGCAATTGTATCACCAACAATGATGGCATCCAATTCTGGTCGGCGAATTTCCAAGATATTGATTTGTACATCCTGATTACTGGTCAATTTTTTCAATTCCTCTTTGATTCGATCTACCTCATTGCCTCCCTTACCGATGATAATACCGGGTTTGGAGGTATGTATGGTAACAATTAATTTGCCCAATGTACGCTCAATGACAATTTTAGCGATACCACCTTTATTGATACGGGCATTCAGGTATTTGCGGATTTCATTGTCCTCAATCAGGTTTTTGGCGAAGTCTTTCTTATTGCCATACCAGTTGCTGTCCCATCCACGGATGATACCTAACCTGTTACCAATCGGATTTGCTTTTTGACCCATATAAGTGTTTTACTAATTATTTATTTGAATCTACAATAAGAGTGACGTGGTTGCTGCGCTTGCGTACACGATAGCCGCGGCCTTGGGGTGCGGGGCGCATTCTTTTGAGGGTACGACCCCCATCCACAAAAACTGTTTTGACAATCAGCCCACTGTCAGCAGCACTAACACCACTGTTCTTTTGCTCCCAGTTGTTGATGGCACTTCTGAGTAATTTGGCCAGAGGAACGGCATTGTGCTGCGGGTGGTGTTCAAGAATGGCGAGTGCCTTCTCTACATCCATACCGCGGATCACATCCGCAAGTAGGCGCATTTTGCGCGGTCCGGTGGGATAGTTATTTAGTTTTGCTACTGCTTCCATTGCTTTGTATTTTTTATCAGATTGACGGCTACTTGATCAATCATTTCTTTGATTATTTTTTGGTTCCTGCATGTCCTCGGAAGTTTCGAGTAGGAGCGAATTCACCCAACTTGTGACCTACCATGAATTCCGTAACATAAACCGGGATGAATTTATTTCCATTGTGAACAGCAAAAGTATGTCCCACAAAATCGGGCGTAATTGTACTTCGCCGACTCCAGGTTTTGATTACACCTTTTTTTGTTCTGCCCTCGGTCATGGCGATGATTTTGCTTTCCAGGCTATTGTCAACGTAAGGACCTTTTTTAATCGAACGACCCATGTTTTATCTATTAATTGGTTTTTATTTATTTAGCTATTTTTTTACCGTCCCTGCGCTGGATGATCAGTTTATCGCTGCCTTTTCCGCGTGTGCGGGTTTTTTCACCTTTTGCATATTTGCCGGTTCTACTTCTTGGATGTCCACCCGACGCCTTTCCCTCACCACCACCCATAGGGTGATCAACGGGGTTCATGGCAACACCTCTTACTCTGGGGCGAATGCCTTTCCATCGATTTTTTCCGGCTTTACCTGCAGTTTCCAGGTTATGGTCGCTATTGGAAACAACACCAACAGTTGCGTAACAATTGATTAATATTTTCCTCAATTCACCAGAAGGCATTTTCAAAACGGCATATTCATCCTCTTTGTTGGCCAATTGGGCAGAGGACCCTGCACTTCTCACCAATTTAGCGCCCTGACCGGGTTGCAACTCTATGTTATGGATAATGGTACCTAGGGGCATATTCTTCATCAACAGTGCATTCCCAATTTCAGGAGCTACATCATCTCCGGCAACTACGGTTGCACCAACCTGGATACCCTGAGGGGCAATGATATAGCGTTTTTCGCCATCAGTGTACTGTAACAAGGCAATGAAAGCCGTACGATTGGGATCATATTCTACCGACATTACCGTGGCGTTAATGTCACGTTTGTTGCGCTTAAAATCTATCACACGATAGTGTTGTTTGTTACCTCCACCCATATAACGGGTTACACGACGACCCTGTGAATTTCTTCCCGCCGTATTTTTTTGAGGTTCCAACAAAGTTTTTTCAGGCTGGTTGGTGGTGATTTCCGCATATGCGTTCCCAATTCTCCAACGAGTTCCTGCAGTAATCGGTTTGTACTTTTTAAGTGCCATTTTTCTTTTATTTTCCGCTTTTGCGGTTTTATCAATCAACTTTCGCGGTAGTTGTTACCATTCGTTTTACCCAGTAGGTTGGGTTGACCTTTCAATTAGATGTTAGCGTAAAGGTCTATGCTATCTCCTTCAGCAACTGTTACCAATGCCTTTTTGTACGGACTTTTAATGCCCTTGATGAAACCGGCTTTGGTATAGCGGGTTTTGTTTTTACCGGGTACCACTACTGTATTAACATCCACTACATTTACACCATAGAATTCCTCAATAGCCTTCTTAATCTCCAACTTATTGGCACGCTTGTCTACTTTAAAAGCGTATCTGCGGAGTTTCTCCTGCTGGGCATTCGCTTTTTCAGTAACAATAGGTTTTATAAGAACTTCACTTAGTTTCATAACAATGATTTTGAACTTTTATTAAGCAACCTCCTCTGTCAATATTTTAGCAGTATTTTCCAACAAGAGAAGAACATCTGCATTCATCAATTCATATGTATTGATGTCTGACAGCAAGCGGCTTCCAACATTGGGGATGTTGCGTGAACTCAGGTGTAAATTATCCAGGTACTCGGGCAAAACCATCAATGTTTTCTTGTGAGAGATGTTAAGATTTTCGAGCACACTCATGAGTGTTTTTGTTTTTGGTGCATCCATCACAATATCTTCAATCACATAAACAGCATTTTCTTTTGCCTTGTAAGAAAGTGCGGACATCTTTGCGAGATCCTTTACCTTTCTATTCAATTTAAAACCATATTCATGTGGTTTTGGACCGAAAATGGTACCACCGCCCTTGTATAAAGGGTTTCTGATGTTGCCTTTTCGCGATCCCCCTGTACCCTTTTGTTTGTGAAGTTTCCGGCTGGCTCCCTTTACCTCAGCGCGGGTCTTTACTTTGTGTGTACCCTGACGAGCCTGTGCCAGGTATTGCTTTACAGCGAGGTATATCGCATGGTCATTGGGTTCAATACCGAAAATTTCATCCGGTAGGTCAACCGTTCTGCCGGTTTTTTCTCCTTTTGTATTTAAAACTTCTACTTGCATTTTTTAACGATTGAGGGTGATTACTTCTGGATCAAAACAATGGATCCATTGTGTCCGGGTACAGAACCACTGATGAGAATATAATTTTTTTCGGGGAAGATTTTGACAATCTTAAGGCCCTTCATTTTAACGCGGTCGCCACCCATTCTTCCTGCCATGCGCATTCCTTTGAATACACGGGAGGGGTATGATGAACCACCGATGGATCCCGGGGCACGAGAACGATCGTGTTGACCATGGCTTGCTTCACCAACGCCGGAAAATCCATGGCGCTTCACAACACCCTGAAAGCCCTTGCCCTTGGAAGTGCCAACCACTTCAACTGAATCACCTTCAGAGAAGATATCAACAGTTATGGTTTCACCAAGAGATTTGGGAATAGAGTAATTGCGAAATTCCTTTACAAATTTTTTGGGAACTGTTTGGGCCTTGCTAAAATGATTCAATTCAGCTTGGGTAGTGTGCTTTTCCTTTTTATCTCCAAAAGCAAGCTGAAGAGCGGCGTAGCCGTCAGTTTCGGCCGACTTGACCTGTGTAACTATACAAGGGCCTGCCTCAATGATGGTGCAAGCGGTTTGCTTACCATCCTGCGAGAAGACGCTGGTCATCCCGATTTTCTTTCCAATGATTCCTTTCATCGTTCGCGGTTTATCGCCCCGCGTAGGTTATGAAGGACAACCTGCCGATGATAGCAGATTTCAATCCTCGTTTGCCACCGACCTTTTCCTGTGTTTTTTCCCGAGGGAAAAGAGGAAGTACCGATAGTAAACAAACCTCGAAGGGCCTGTTTATATGTTTTCCCCCGACCATCCCCGGGAGTTTAGGATATGTCAGCGCTTTTTTCGTTCGCCAAAGGCGAATTTGAAAGATGACATTATAATAAGAACTCTTTTATGAGATCAATTTCTTACAATCAAGCTTTGATTTCAACTTCAACTCCTGAGGGTAAGTCCAATTTACTCAATGCATCCACCGTACGAGAAGTAGAAGTGTAAATATCCAGTAATCGCTTGTGTGTAGCTAACTGGAATTGCTCACGGCTCTTTTTGTTCACGTGAGGTGAACGAAGTACCGTAAAAATCTTCTTGTTCGTAGGAAGAGGAATAGGGCCGGTTACAACAGCACCAGTGCTGCGTACAGTTTTCACAATCTTTTCAGCCGATTTGTCCACTAAATTGTGATCGTAGGACTGAAGCTTTATTCTGATTCTCTGAGACATATTCCTTATCCCTTTTTCGTATTGGGAGGGCAAAGGTAGGATTATGTCGTTAATTGAAAAAATTTTTCTCAAAAGCCAGTATGAGTAAAACCAAACCAGTAGGAATCAAATGCGATATTTATTTTATATGTATATGACTATTTGCGACTTTAAAAAGGCGGTGTGACGTTGTGTAGCCCCTTTTCAAAGTCCCTTCGACCCCCGACAGTTATCCAGCCTACATTCAGTTGTTTAAAGACGCTCTTTTTTTAATATTTTTACGCCATTACCCTCCCTATGGCCAAAAAGCATAAAAAAAGAGTTCAGGAAGCTGTTACCGGAACCATAAATGTACAACCTGAACGCCCCGTCACCAGTGCTAGTCTTTCGTCATGGATAGCGGCACTTTTCATTGTTCTTTATTTGTTGGTAGAATTCATCCCTAACCTGGGTTCTTACGATACCATGGGCCCTCAGTGGTTTTATTTGTCACTGGTTGATATGGTCTGCCTGGCATATTTGCTGTACGCACACAAAGACTATGAAGGGCCCTTAAAAAAACTTTTGTCTTTCCCTTTCACCTATTTATTACTTGCCTTTCTAACCTGGGCTACCCTATCAGTGACTTGGGCATTCAATACAACCGAAACCTGGGTTTGTCTCGCTCGGCTACTGACAACTGTAATTGTTTTTGTTAATCTTTTTTTATTGATATACGAAAAAGAAAACATCGTTAATCTACTTGCCTATCTGCTTTCCGGAATTTTGCTCTTGCAGGCATTGCAATCACTGGGGATTCTGTTTTCTCAAATGGGTTCAATGAGCCTTAATGGAATTATCTTAGAGATGCGTGGGAATGCCGGAAATAAAAACATTTTCGCTGCAAGCATGATGATTAAGATTCCTTTTGCCTTGTATGGTCTGATACAATTACCGGGCATCAGAAAGCTTTTTTTTCTTGCCGCTTTTACCTTGGGAACTTTAGTTATTTTTCTGCTCAATTCAAGAACAACCTACCTGGGTCTGCTGGCAGCTGTTGTGTTGACCATGGTTTATGAGATCATTCGCTTTATGCGCGATAAAAACAAAGAACATGGATTGAAATTCTTGCTTCTTTTGCTACCAATTGGCGTAAGCTATTTGATAAGCCAGGGTCTTGTGAATTCAAGCAAATACTCAGTTGGCGAGGAAAATGTCGAAGGACAATATGAAACGGTAGGAAAAAGAATGGAATCCATTGTTTCGGGCAGTGATGGAAGCCGCAAACAAAGATTGGCATTCTGGCAAGATGCAATCAACTATACCAAGGCACATCCATTTTTGGGCGCTGGGTATGGCAACTGGAAACTCGAAAGCATAGAACCGTCCAAAGAAATTTTTGATGAGTTGTCTGTACCCTTGCATGCACACAATGATTTTCTTGAGTTTTTTGCTGAGCTTGGACTCCCAGGTGGACTTCTTTACATTTCCTTATTCCTTTACATCGCCTTCATTGCGATGAAACTTCTTCTTTTGGGAAAAGACAAAGAAAAAGAACCCATTGTAATCATGTCAGCTATCGGACTTCTCGCCTATGCCATAGATGCCTTTTTCAACTTTCCCATTGAAAGGTCTGTCAATCAAGTTTTTTTTAGTTTGGTCAGTGCCGTCTGCCTCTCTTCTTATGCAACAGCAGACACCTTGTCTGATCTTACAAAAAATATTCCGCAGAAATCCCAGGGAAACCGAACGCTGCTTCTTACATTTTCCAGTATGCTGTTGATGTTACCGGTTGGGTACATCACTTTTCAAACCTACCAATCCTTGATCATCCAGGAAAAAACCAGAATTGATATGGCAAGGGAGAACATCGAACTCACCCCCGACTATGTCATCAGTTCACTGCCATCCATTCCCAATATAGGTTTCTCAACCTTACCTCTTGATGGGATAAGAGCCAGGTATCTCGGACAAAATGGAAGAACCGAGGAAGCCTTGAAATACATTGACCGGATTAAAAATGTAAATCCACACCTGAAATATGGTGAATACCTCAAAGCACTCATTTACATCAATTCAAGTCGGCCGGACAGCGCTCAGAAATATGCGGCAGAAGCCTTTTTTCACCGTCCAAGAGTAAAAAATTACTATGATCTTCTCATTGCAGCAAGTGTTCAAATGAAAGATACGAATACCATTAAGAGGGCATTCAATGTCTTTATAGAAAAAAGACCTGAGTTACCCGGCACGTGGGACAGATTTCTGGAAGGAATGACAAACGTAAAAGTCAGTTACAGGCCCTCAGCTATGAGCAGTCAAATGTTACAGTTAGCTGACAGTGCATTGAAAATATTCCCGGGTGATACTACGTTATTAAAACGCAAACTTATCATATTG
This sequence comes from Sediminibacterium sp., assembly GCA_046079965.1. Taxonomy (GTDB): domain Bacteria; phylum Bacteroidota; class Bacteroidia; order Chitinophagales; family Chitinophagaceae; genus Sediminibacterium. The sequence goes on from JBJTTC010000143.1 coordinate 48,698, forward strand.
AAAACGCTTTAGTTTCTTCACTTGGGTGAAAAAATTTAAATTTTGACCATGAAAAAAAATAAAAAATATGTAGCCGGAAAGTCCAATGAACCGGCAGTTGCTGCTGCAGTTACAATGCCAAAAAAAAATTTATTCTCCAGCTCTGGTGATTGGTTAACATTGCTTTTCTGTTGTCTGTATTTCATAGTTGAATTCATTCCTAACCTGGGAGCAACGGATGACCAGGGACCACAATGGGTGTACATGGTTTTGCTCGACCTTGCCATCGTTTTATATTTTCTGAACAACAAAGGACAATATGCAGAGGCTGTGATTTCGATCTTTAATACACTTTTTTCGAAAATTTTTATAGCATTGATGCTTTTGGCGGGAATTTCAATTTTTTTTGCAATCAATGCTACTGAAGGATGGGTATGCTACGTTCGATTCATTGCTACAATTGTTGCTTTTTTTAATTTGTCTATTCTACTTTACAAAAGGCAACATTTATTCAATACACTGGTCATTGTTTTATCAGTCATTGTATTATACCAATCAATCAAAGAACTATTTGTGTTTTTCTCTCAAATGAGCAATTTTGATCTGGTTGGCTTAGTTCTTAAGATGAAAGGAAATGCCGGAAATAAGAATATTTTTGCTGCCAGTATTTTCGCCAAACTTTCTTTTGTCATTTACGGCTTTTATCATTCTAACGGGCTGAAGAAAATGTACTTTTTCTTCGTATTTCTGATCAGTGTCTGGCTCATTTTCCTGCTTAATTCCAGAACCACCTTTGTAGCTATACTGTTTGTTTACATTTTTTACTTAGGTTTCTGTGTCTTTCAATTCCGGAAACAAAAGAAAAAGGAACTGCTGATTTTCAATGGAGGGGGAATTCTAATAGCCATAGTCATCGCACTTCTCCTTTCACTAATGTCTATCAACGCTGCCAAAAGCAGTTACATTGAAGATACGAATGCCAATTATGGGAATGCCATTGATCGGGTTGTTTCGATTGCCTCAACTCAAGACGGAAGTAACAATTCTCGTTTATTTCTTTGGAAACATGCATTTCAGTATGGGCTCAAGCACCCCATCATGGGCTGTGGCTATGGAAACTGGAAATTTGCCAGCATACCTCCAACCAATCCTCTCGTAGATGATCTTTCTGTTCCCGTGCATGCACACAATGACTACCTCGAATTCTTTGCTGAACTGGGATTGCTGGGTGGACTGCTGTACCTCGGACTTTTTCTGGCCATCGCGTTTTATAGTTACCGGGTTATTGTCTCAACTGCTTCTGGACAGGAAATTAAAATCATTTCCTTCTTTTCCCTTCTGGCAATGATTGGGTATGGAATAGATGCATTTTTCAACTTTCCACTGGAGAGGCCGGTTAACCAACTATTCTTTGCCTTCTTTGCAGCAGTTAACCTGATGGCATTTACAGAATATAAAAATCAAGAGGAGGCCGTTGAAGAAACTGGAAGCACTGCAAAAACGAATGCTTCTGACAATCCTAAATACATTTACTCTTTTATTGCGATCATTTTTCTGCTACCGAGTGCTTACGTTACATTCCTTACTTTCCAATCTTTTGTAGTTCAAAACAGGGTAATTGCTGATCTTCAAAATGAACCACTCAAGCTTCCCCTTGAAAGTGTAATCAATGCTTTTCCCAGCATGCCAAATGTTACTTCATCAGCTCAACCGATTGATGGTATTCTAGGAAGATATCTTTATGAAAAAGAAAAGTATGATGAAGCAATAGCTTATCTCGATAGGGGTATCAAAGCGAATCCATTCATCATGTACTGCGAATTTCTGAAGGCAGATGTATATTTCGCTCAAGACAAAAAAGATAGCGCCATGAAATATGCAGCATTGGCATATTTCACAAAACCTCGTGCTAAAACTTACTACCAAACGCTCGTAGCAGTCTGTGTTAAGAATTCTGATACGGTTACTTTAAAAAAGGCTTATCTCGAATTCATCAAATACCGCGGAAAAGAATCACTGGGTTATAACTTATACCTACAAGGTTTGATCAATATCAAAATGACTACCCAGCCTAGAGGTACTACTCCTCAGATGCTTCGTTTTGCAGATAGTGTATTGAAACTGTTTCCAAATGATTCAACCCTGATGCAAAGAAGAACGGAAGTCATTACAAATATTCCCGCCGGCAATGTTCCCGATCTGGCTGAGCAGGAAAGAAATGTGTTGAAGGCTCAACAATTATTCAATGAAGCATCTGCCTTATTTGCGAAAGGAGACTTTGAAGGGGCATCTCAAAAATTCATTCGATCTACACAAATCAGTAATGGCAGTTATGGGGTATTTGAGAACATTGCTATCTGCTATTTCAATATGAGGCAATGGGAACGAAGTTTGCCCTGGTTTGACCAGGTATTTGCCCTAAAATCGACCGACGGAAAATCTGAGTATTTTAAAGCTGCTGCACTCATCAACTTAGGTAGAAAAGAGGAGGCCTGTGCCCTTTTGCGCATATCCAAATCAAAGGGCTACACAGCTTCAGATGGGTTAATTAATACTTACTGCAGATAATTTTAAGACAACCCATTCTGCTTAAAAAATCAAGTTGGTGGTAACATACCTTGTCGAAGAAATTTTTCCCTCAATAAAAAAACCACCAATAAAAAAGACCCCTGATTGCAGGGGTCTTTTTCGTTAGCTATCGAAAGTCAATCTTCTTATTAATCTTCAACTTTTACTTTTCCTTTGCTCTTGGCAATCACCTCTTCGGCAATGTTATTGGGTGCTGGGGCATAATGACTGAACTCCATCGTAGAAGTAGCGCGTCCGGATGAAAGTGATCGCAATTGGGTCACGTATCCAAACATTTCACTCAACGGCACCTTGGCTTTAATTACCTGAAGATTACCGCGGCTATCCATTCCTTCCAGCATCCCTCTGCGCCTGTTTAAGTCACCTGTTACATCACCCATGTATTGATCTGGAGTAACCACTTCAACTCTCATGATGGGCTCCAACAAAACCGGGCGGGCTTTCCTTCCCGCTTCGCGGAAACCACCTTTGGCACACAATTCAAATGACATAGCGTCGGAGTCAACCTGGTGGAAACTTCCATCAAAAATGCGGACTTTCATGGTTTCCATTGGGTATCCTGCCAACACACCTGTATTCATTGAACTCTCAAAACCTTTGATGATTGCCGGATGGAATTCCTTCGGAATAGAACCGCCAAAAATATCATTCTTGAACTGAAAACCCTTGCCAGGATTTTCATTCAACCATTCCTGATCGGCCGGACCAATTTCAAAATAAATGTCCGCAAATTTACCACGTCCACCAGTCTGCTTCTTCAAAATCTCACGATGCTCAATGGCTTGGGTAAAACATTCTTTATAAGCTACCTGAGGATTACCCTGGTTAATTTCAACTTTAAACTCCCTGCGCATCCTGTCCACAATAATTTCCAGGTGCAGTTCTCCCATACCTGAAAGAATGGTTTGTCCGGTGTCTTCGTCAGTCTTTACGCGCAATGTTGGATCTTCCTCTACCAGCTTGGCTATGGCCATTCCCATTTTGTCCACATCAGCCTGTGTTTTGGGCTCAACTGCTACGGAGATTACCGGTTCAGGGATGAACATATTCTCGAGGGTAATTGGATGATTTTCCTCACAAAGAGTATCTCCCGTTTTAATTTCTTTGAATCCGACAGCAGCTGCTATATCTCCCGCTTCAATGAAATCTATGGGGTTTTGCTTATTGGCAAACATCTTCATGATGCGGCTGATCCGCTCTTTCTTTCCGCTTCGAACATTCAAAACATAAGAACCTGCATCCAGATGACCGGAGTAACAACGGAAGAAAGCCAGTCGTCCTACAAACGGGTCTGTCATGATCTTGAAAGCCAATGCAGCAAAAGGTTCTTTGGGATCCGGCTTTCGAGTTATGGTTTCTCCTGTATCGGGGTTAGTTCCAGTGATGTGATCGATGTCAACCGGGCTAGGCAGATAACGACACACTGCATCCAATGCGGTTTGAACCCCTTTATTTTTGAAAGAAGAACCACACATCATTGGAACGATGCTCAGGTCAATGCATGCTTTACGTATAGCTTCATGTACTTCGGCCTCAGTGATGGTATTGGGATCTTCAAAAAATTTCTCCATTAGGTTATCATCATATTCAGCAACGGCTTCAATCAACTTTGCCCGCCAGTGGTCAACTTCTTCTTTCATATCGTCCGGAACCGGAACTTCTTTGAAAGTCATTCCCTCTGTCTCCATGTCCCAAATAACTCCCTTCATGGTAATTAGATCCACTACACCAACGAAATTATCTTCAGCACCGATGGGCAATTGAAGAGGGACTGCGTTGGCTCCCAGCATTTCTTTTACCTGGTTGACAACCATGAGAAAATCAGCACCCGAACGGTCCATCTTGTTAACGAAACCAATTCTTGGTACCCGATAGCGATTTGCCTGGCGCCAAACAGTCTCAGATTGCGGTTCAACACCGTCAACTGCAGAAAAAAGTGCAATCAAACCATCCAGCACACGCATAGAACGCTCTACCTCTACTGTAAAGTCCACGTGGCCCGGGGTATCAATGATATTGAAATAGTATGATTTTGTATTGCTATCAGCAGTTCCCCTAACGGTGGGAAACTTCCACTCGCAACTTACAGCTGCAGAAGTAATGGTAATTCCGCGCTCCTTTTCCTGTTCCATCCAGTCAGTGGTTGCAGCACCATCATGTACTTCACCGATCTTGTGGATCATACCGGTGTAACGCAGGATTCGCTCTGTAGTTGTGGTTTTACCCGCATCAATGTGAGCGGCAATTCCGAAGTTGCGTTGTAATCTTAAGTCAGCCATAAAAGTAGGTTGTTAGATGAAGGGTTGCTTTTGATGTCAATCCCGATTTTTTGAGCCGCAAAAGTACAAATATTACTGATTGCAGCATTTTTTGTATCCACTTTTATGTGGATTACTTTCAATTTTCGGAATTAAACTTGTTTGCTAATCAATTCATATTAAAAAAAAAGTCCTGAAAATCAGGACTAGTTTTCTTAAAAATATTTTCTTATACTTTGAAGTGTGAGAAAGCTTTGTTGGCTTCAGCCATGCGATGGGTATCTTCTTTCTTTTTGAAAGCAGCACCTTCTCCTTTTGAAGCAGCTACAATTTCATTGGCTAATTTATCAGCCATGGTACGACCATTGCGTTCTCTGCTGTATCTGATGAGCCATTTCATGCTGAGTGAAATTTTTCTGTCGGGACGAACTTCTGTAGGAATCTGGAAGGTAGCCCCACCAATTCTACGACTACGCACCTCAACAGAAGGGGTGATATTAGCAATGGCTTTTTTCCAAACCTCATAACCATCTTCACTTGTGATCTTTGAAACCTTATCGACGGCATCATAGAATATATTGATAGCAGTACTTTTCTTTCCCTCCCACATGAGGTTGTTAATGAAACGAGTAACTAACTTATCGTTGAATCGACCATCGGGAGCCAGTGGTAATCTTTTTGCTTGTGCTTTACGCATGTGACCTTTTTATTTATTGTGTAAGGTTATTTTTTTGCCTTTTCTTTCTTGGTTCCGTATTTAGAACGGCTTTTCTTTCTGTCTTTTACTCCAGCAGTGTCCAGACTACCGCGAACGATGTGGTAACGAACTCCCGGAAGATCCTTTACCCTCCCCCCACGAATGAGAACAATGCTATGTTCCTGCAGATTATGTCCTTCACCGGGGATGTAAGCAATCACCTCTACCTTATTTGTCAAACGCACCTTTGCCACTTTGCGAAGCGCAGAATTGGGCTTTTTAGGGGTGGTAGTGTAAACACGGGTACAAACTCCCCGACGCTGGGGACAAGCATCCAGGGCCCTGGACTTACTTTTGGCCCTGATAATTTCGCGACCTTTTCTTACTAATTGCTGGATAGTAGGCATTATTTTCCTTTTAAATTTCGGACGGCAAAGGTAATAGTGAATTCCCAAAATTCAAAAAGATTTATCCCATAGCTCCCTTTTTTTATTTTTCGGAAGCACCTGTAAAACCCAATCTAACTACTTGGAAATGAGTAATCCCAATTATGTCGGGGTCTATTTCCTATTCCAAAGTACTTGAAAAAATGAAACAAGAGGAAAATACACCCCATTTTTCGAGGGGTTTTCCACCCATTATAGCACAACCTGAAATCCGTCATCTGTGCAAATATAAATTAGCTCCTCATTGCCAGAAACACCACTTATGAAACGAATTTTTTATATTTTCCTGCTGTTTTCATTTTTTAGTGAAATTCCCGGGTCGAAAGCACAATTCAAGCCCATTGCCTATAACAACGCGGGAAGCAATTATGCGCAGGATTTCGATAGCCTCCCTGTTTCAGGAACTTTTGCCTTACAGGGAAGGGGACCCCATCACTTTCAGAGTATCCCTTTTTCCCCACCTCGACTCAATGGTTGGTTTTTCCTCCAATATGCCGGAACAGGTTCGCAAGCCAATTTCTACATTGGTAGCGGAACTTCAACCACCCATGGTGTGATAAGTACCGGAACTACGAACCAAAATGACCGGTCATTAGGCAGTTTGTCTACCTCAGGAGGTTCATATGCACTGGGTGTAATTTTCATCAATTCAACCTCCCTGGTACTCAATACCATCGATGTGGGTGCAACTATTGAGCAATGGCGAAAAGGCGGTTCAGGGAAAAAAAACAATTGGCTGCTTAAAATAAAAACCGGTACCTGGCAGGGTATTGATACATCAGGAAGTATTTTTTACCCTTCCGGAAATTTTTCATCCCTTCATTCATCAACAGGTGCCACAATTTTAAACGGAAACCTTGTTGAAAACCAACAAAAACTTTCATTCCGATTGGATGGACTGGTTTGGAAACCGGGTGAACAACTCATGCTTTGCTGGTATGACCCGGATGAGGCAGGCAATGATGATGTTTGTTCTTTGGATGGCTTTACAATGAAGGCTGTCAGGCAACTGCGGTTGCCCTGGATAGATTCATTGAAATTGGAATCTATTAGTCCGTTTTCAGTTACCCTTCAATCCCGCGTAAACCCGCAGGGAAGTAATACCCAGGTTGAATGGGAATATGATACCATTCCTGGCTTTGACTACCCCTTGCCCATGAAAAGCTTACCAAGTGAAATCAATGATAGGGCAGATACAACCCCGGTCACTGGAATGATGAATGATCTTATTCCAGGAAAAAAATACTTTACCAGATTGGTAGCAAGCAATGAGGCTGGATCTGTCATGAGCAACGCGCTGAACTTTGTAACTCCGGATATTCCGCCTGATATAAAAATCATTCAATGCTCCGTTATTTCGAAAAGTCAGGCCATGATAACCTGTGTCATAGATAACAAAAATTCATCTCCAATTAAAAATACCGGATTGCAATGGTCATTAGATCATGATTTTAAAAATATCAATTGGGTTCATGCCGAAAGTTTTTATACGGATACTGTTCGACTGTTGATTTCACCCTTTCCGCCTTCGAGCAAGATCTATGTTCGTGGGGTGCTTCAACAAAATGGCAAACAGATAGTTGGTAAATTGGAAATATTCAATATGCCGATCATAGTAAATCAATTTCTACTCAAAAGTGCCACCAATAGTGCAGATAGCGTGATATTTTTTGAGTTAAGTCTTTCTGCTATTCCCCAAAACCTTACCCCGTCAAATTTTACATTGATCAGCGAAGGAGTAACAGGTGCGAGAATTTCAGCTCTCCAGTATTCAGGTAATGCCATTCTTATCGCTGTTCATACAGGCAATGGTGATGGAAGGATAGGGTTACAACTCAGCTCTCCCCCCATCAATTCTACTATTTTCGGATTGCCTCTTATTGCCGCTGGAACGACATTCATTGATAAATCTCCTCCTGTAATAAAAAATATTTCTTTCCCTAACCGGTCCTATAAAATAGGTGATACCGTAGAAATTGAAACACTAATTGAACGCGATACCGGTTGGGTTCAATTAATATTTGGAACTTGGGCGGGTATACCCTTTAGCCAATGGCGAAAAAAAAATGATTCAACCTATGTTTCACCTTTGATTTTATCTAAAGGAAATGTTGAAATTGGAGCACTTGAAGAAGTTTCAATTCGGTTGATGCTCTCTGATAAGTTGGGAAATAGAACCGATTGGGAGGAAATAAAAATTGAACAACATCTGGACTGGATAGATACTAAACCACCTACTGTTGCTCAATTCTCGGGGACTTCACCAGGAACTTATGCAATTGGGGACACCATTCAATGGGAATTAAAATTTTCAGAAAATATTGAGTTGACTTTTGCTGAAAGAAAACCTTATTTATGGATTACTATAGGTGGTGTTAATCGACAGGCGGCACTCAAGGAATGGAATAATTCAAAGTTGTTATTTGATTATGTAATCAAACCAGGAGATACCGACAACAAGGGAATAACATGGAAAAACAATATCACACTCAATGGAAGCAAGATCTGCGATCTTGCAGGGAATCAAGCTGAACTCAACTTTGCCGGGAATACTCCGATGATTATTGTTGACGGAATAGTACCCACTTTGAAAAAAATAACTTTCCCTCCCGCTACTTTGTACCAAAATGAGCAGGAACTCATATTTAAACTAGACTTTTCGGAGCCTATTAAACTATTAGGTACCACTGACTCTGTTTTACTTTTAGTACAAACAGAGCCAAGACAAGTTGCTGCTTCCTTCCGAGAGGTCTCAGATACTTCAATTCAATTTTCGTATCGCATTCAGCCGGGTGATTGGGATAAAAAGGGGGTGATTCCATTAAAAATTTTACTAGGTACGAAAAATCAATTGATTGATAGAGCCGGAAATAAAGCATTACTGATTTGTGAGCGGATAATAGGATCAGGTGTTTTTATTGATGCTACTGCTCCGACTTTTATCCATCCCAAAGACACAACGGTGGTATTTTGTGCCTCCGATACCACCATAGATTTATCACGCTTTGCTCATTGGAAGGATGATGAACCAATGGAAAAAATTACCCTACAAAAAATCATTTTCCCGGGCAATTTTATCCATTACCAATCTCAAGATTCATTTTTGTCAGGTGGAGGGATCATACAACCCAATATCCGATTCAAAAGGAATCCAACCTCTTTAAAAGGAAATGACACGCTAATATTAACGCTTTCAGATAGCATTCATCATCAATCAAAAAAAATTTTCATCGAATACACTCCCATCATTGAAAACAATTTCATCTTTCCGCTTGCCATTAGGTGTTCAGCTTTGTCTCCTGTAACCATAATGGCTTCCGTACCCCAAGGAGGAAATGAAAAATTTATCTATCAGTGGGAGACAAGCACTTCGCCGAATACACCCTTCAAAAAAGCAGGAAATAATGATACAGTTGCAAACTACCTTCCCCCCTTACTTTCAGATTCAGTGTATTTTAGGAGAACAATTCAATCCGGTACCTGCACCAACCGGTCAATAGCTATCCTGCTTCCTATGATGGGTAAAGGTCTTTGGCTTGGGAAAAAATCAGATGATTGGAGACAAAATGAGAACTGGTGCGGGGAACTAGTTCCGAATCAGGAAATAGATGTTGTAATTACAGGAGGGGTGCCCTTTTCACCAACTATAACAAGTAATTTTTTTTGCCGAAATCTTGAAATAAAAGACAGTGGTGTGCTGAAAATACAGGCAAACCTGGTATTATGGGGGAATGTACATGGTAATGCAGAATCAATCTTTGGCGAAGAAGGTACACTGACAATGATGGGTAAAAGCAAACAGGTTTTATCTGGCAAAGTTTTTAAAAAATATCAGCTGGGTGAATTGATGGTTAGAAATGAAAGCGGTTTAGAAATAAAAGATTCCCTGAAAATAACCCGTCAAATTCGCTTACAAGCCGGAACAATTTCTATCAAGGATAAATTGCGACTAGGAAAGAATGCAATGATTGGTCCATCAGCAGATGGCTCAACAATTCGAGGGACAGTGGAAGCAAATTATTCTATACTTGTTACCAGAAGACAATATTTATTTACTGCTCATCCATTTACTCACCCCGTTGCTCTTGAACAACTTTCTTCTTTCGTGGATATAACGGGTGACAGATCGATTGATAGTAGTTTCACCGCTACGCCGCTGCAGTTTCCTTCAGCATTTAAACTTTCCTCCTGTTATGATGATAGTTGTGAAGAAACAATTAATTGGGTTCCCTTCACTTCACTTAAGGGAAAGGGGATAAATAGTTGGCAACCGCTAGAAGGGATTCGTTGGTTGTTTCGGGGTAAAAAAGGGCAAGGGTTGAATGATGAGACAGGTTGGCTATCATCTGAAATTTTTTCTACTACTGAAAAGTTAGATATTGAAATGAGGGGAGAAGTGAATAGCGGAGACCAAACAATTTATTTTCCAGATTCATCTGCCGGATTTAGGTTATTAGGAAACCCCTTTATTAGTCCAATCAATCCGATGGCATTTCAGTTTTCAGATAGCATCGCTCCCGTATATTGGAAATGGAATCCCGAACTGGGATTTGCGGGTGGTTTTACCTGTCATAATTTATATGGTTTTGATACAATACCAGCCTTTGGAAGTTTTTTGGTCTATTTGAATGGAAAAAAGAACAAACACCAAATCACCATCCCTGAAAAATGTAAACTATCAGCTATCGGTACATATCAGGTAAACGCCGAATCTGAGCCGTCTCCTTCGTTGCTTATAGAGTGGTGGAAGGATAGTTTGATGTTGGATCAGGTTATGATTCAACAAAATAAAAAAGCAAATTCAGATTATGATGAGTGGGATGGTTTAAAAATCATGAACCCCTCTCACAATTTATTCTCTGCAACTTATACAGGTAAGCGACTTTCTTATGACCAAAGATTTTTTGATTCGAAAACAAAAATTTTTCTGGGAATAAAAGATGCTCGTCCCGGCATCTACCAATTATCCATCAAGAAAAGGAACTGGCGGGAAGAATATGGGTGGCACCTTCATGATCAACTGGCAGGAAATTGGTGGCCCCTAATAAGAGATACAATGATTACTTTCCAAATTGGTTCAGATTCAATCAATCAGATAGCAGACCGATTCATTATTGGTAGTCCTAAGTTACCAGGCTATGCAAAGAATAACCTAGTTATCCAACATTTAACTATTTGGCCGGTTCCGACAAAAGAAGTGATAAATGCCAAAGCAATGTGGTGGCCGGAAGGTCAGATTCAGTTGTTTTTATCCAACCAAAATGGACAAATCATGAAAAGTTTTCAGATGACAGCACCGGGAAAAAAGGGGATAGAGATCAATGTTTCAGATTTTCCTCCTGGAATGTATCAGTTGCTCATAACCAACAGGGAACAAAATTTCAAGGCAGTGGGGCGTTGGATCAAACAATGACTTGTAAAAGGAATATTAATTCACCGGATACATCCAGCCCTTGACATCGGTAACCTCACCGTATTTGATATCATTCATCATCTTGCGCAGGGTTGGTGCTATTGTCCATTTTTCAATATCGAGTTGAATTGCATGATCTCTATAGCCTAATTCATAGATATAAGCGATGGTAGCAGCTGTTCCCGTTCCAAAAATTTCTTTCACCTCCCCCTTTTGATAAGCAGAAATCAGTTCGTCGATACTTATGGGTCTTTCTTCCACTTCGTACCCCAAATCGCGAATTAATTCGATGGCACTATTTCGAGTAACACCGGGAAGAATGGTTCCTTCCTCAAGTGAAGGGGTGATTACTTTGTTGCCAATTAGAAAAAATACATTCATTACGCCCACTTCCTGTAAATATTTATGTTCAAAAGCATCCGTCCACAAAACCTGATCATAACCAGCTCTTCTTGCCTGTGAAGTTGCCAGCATGCTTCCGGCGTAATTGCCTGCATTTTTGGCAAAACCTACGCCCCCGGGTGCTGCACGTGTGTATTCTTCTTCCACATAAATACGCATGGGTTTTAGGTAATATGGCCCGGAAGGACTTAATATAATCATGAACTTATATGTCTCAGAAGGTTTGACCCCGATTACTTCGTCGGTTGCAATCATAAATGGTCGAATGTATAAGGAATGATCAGCGGCAGATGGTACCCATTTGGCATCCAATTCAATCAATTGACGCATCCCTTCCATGAATATGAATTCAGGAACCTGGGGCATGTCCATGCGAGCAGCAGACAAATTGAACCGCTTAAAATTTTCTTCAGGTCGAAATATAGCAACTTTACCTCCCTGGTTTCTATAGGCCTTGATCCCTTCAAAAATGGCTTGTCCGTAGTGAAAAACAGCAGTAGCAGGGGAAAGAAGCATTGAATGGAATGGGCGAATACAAATATTAGTCCATTGACCATCAATATAATCAGCTTCTAGTAGATGATCTGTAAATACCTTTCCAAACGGAAGATTGTCCCATTCCACTTTCTCTAAAGCACTTTTATCAACACGTACAATTTGAATGGTTTCCGCTGCTGTCATACCCTTACATTTGTTGCAAAGAAACAAAAAAAAAGAAAACTAACAACTGTTATTTTTTAACATGAAACCCACTTCCAACTTACCTCCTTTTGTTCTGGCAGACTGGTATAAAAATGACTTGGTATTAACCAAAAAAGAAACCGGAGCAAAAGGCGCTCTGAAGAAGGAGAAAGAGAGACAAAATAATTCAGTAATAAAGCAATTAGGTGACAACAAAAAAAATGTGACTGTTATAATAAAAGATTCCGAAGTTGCATTTTTACCGGAAGAGGAATTTTCATTGCTGAGCAATATCTTAAAGGCATGTAACCTTACTATGGCAGATATTGCATTGGTGAACTGGGCTCAAACACCTGCCCGCTATACTGACGTAAAAAAACAATTCAGTCCTTCCCAGCTCTTACTTTTTGATGTAAGCACTGCTGATGTGGAATTACCTTTTTCAATTCCGGCTTATCAGCTTCAGACATATGATCGGTGTCAGCTATTAGTAGCTGCACCTCTTCGAATGATGTTGGGAGAAACCATGAAGGCAAAGGAAGAAAAAAATAAACTTTGGCATGCACTGAAAAGAATGTTTTTATCATCCACCCAATGAAAAGATGACAGATCAGACTACATTATTGTTTGCCAGTAATAACAAGCACAAGGCTACTGAGATCAACAGCTTGCTTGGAAATCTTTTCCGCATCATTACTTTAGAAGAAGCGGGTATATCCATTGATATTCCGGAACCCCATCCTACCATTCCTGAGAATGCTGTTGAGAAATCATCTGTGATTTATCGCTTAACAGGAAAGAATTGTTTTGGAGAAGATACCGGACTCGAAGTGGAGGCTTTAGGGGGTGCTCCGGGAGTTAAAAGTGCACGCTTTGCCGGAGAGAAAGCGACAGCAGCTGAAAACATAATCAAACTTAAAGAATTGATGAAAGGTCAGGCCAATAGAAATGCCAGATTTGTTACCTATGTTTCACTTCAGTTTAACGGTCAACATTTTTTGTTTTCAGGTATCTGCAAAGGCAAAATAGCAGAAGTTAGCTCCGGTTCGGAAGGTTTTGGTTATGATCCGATTTTCATTCCGGAAGGAAGTGACCGAAGCTTTGCAGCAATGTCACTTGAGGAGAAGAATATTTTCAGCCATCGAAAGAAAGCAATTTTCGAAATGGTTTCTTTTTTGGAGGAGTACTATAAAACCAAATGAGCGATTTTACTCAGCTATTCCAAATATCCCAACTCGCATTTGCTTGTCCCACCAGCATATCCAGTCCATTGAGCACCGTAGCGCCTTTATCGATTCCTTTTTGAAGAAATACAGTTGTCTCCGGATTGTACACAAGGTCATATAAAAAATGTTGCTCAGTGATATACTGATAGGGCAATGGTGGAAAGGAAAATATATTAGGATAGGTACCCAAAGGGGTAGTGTTCACAATGATGGTATGATTTCTCATTATTTTTTCATCCAGTTGCTCATATCCAAGATGGTTGGCACGGGGATCACGGGAGACAAATAGGAAGGGTATTGATAGCTCGCGGAATACATATTCAACTGCTGCTGAAGCGCCACCGGTGCCAAGTATCAAAGCCTGGTGGTGGTGCTTTTGTAATTTAGGAAGTATTGATTGTTGAAAACCGATAACATCGGTGTTGTACCCTAAAAGTTTTCCTTGTTCGATGCGAATACAATTACAGGCACCGGTTTTTTCAACGATGGTAGTAATTTCATTAAGAAAGGGGATTACCTTTCTTTTGTGTGGGATGGTAACATTCAAACCAGCAAGATCCATTTTTTCTGAAAGTAAGGCAGGCAAACCAGCGATATTCTCCAAAGGAAAGTTTTCATAATAACAATCATGCCTCATTTCTTTTTCAAACTTATCGGTGAAAAATTGTTTGGAAAAGGAATGGGTAAGGGGGTATCCTATGAGGCCGTAACGAGGCATATTTATTTTTCCTCTAAATAAAGATGAAATGTATCTCCTCTAAGACCTATGCGCATGGCTTCCAGTGGAATAATTTCGTGAGGTGCTATGTTGCCGAGATTAACGTTACATCCAATCAGTTCGAGGAAGTATAATTGCTGAGCTTTTTGAGGTGCCTCCCATATGATTTTTTCAGCCGGTATCTGAGTAAGTATTTCCTGTACAAGTCCTTCCCGAACTTCTCCAGATCCTCTATATATTCCTACGTTGCCAGCCTCTCTGGCTTCTGCGATCACATAACTGGAACCTGCTTCCAGTTCAGCCCGCATGAGTTCAATCCATTTGTAGGGGGGTATGATGTGTGCGGCATCTTTACTTCCTACCTCACTTAAAACGGTAAAATGTTTGGTCAATTTTTCTATGTATCCGCATTTCTCCGCATGAGGTATACTGATTGAACCATCGCTCACTTCTACATGCGTAATACCAAAATCTTTACAAACAGATATGTAATCATCGAATTGGTTCCTGATAAGAAAAGCTTCAAATAATGTTCCGCCGAAGTAAACCGGCATTTGAGCTTGCTGGTAAACATTTATTTTTTCCCTTAACCGAGGGGTAACGAAAGAGGTACCGAAACCTAGTTTCACCAGATCGGTATGAGGATTGCCGACACTTAAAAAATCTTCTGCTTCCCGAATGCTAAGGCCCTTATCCATGACCATGGTCATACCATCGATTCTTGGTTTTTGGGTTCTGGAAGGAATTTTAGACAAATGATAGTTCATGCTTTAATTGTTTCGGGTGCAAAAATACTATAAAGGGCACAAACCTATCTTGTATCCATGGTATCATTCTTTTTTCTTTCTTCGGGTTATCTTTTTGAAACGGGCAATCAAATCCACAACTTGTAAATTTCTGAGAATAGAGGGATTTAGGTCAATGAATTTTTTTAAATGACGCGGGGCTTTTTCCAGAGCGTTTTCTAATTGAATCAATGCTTCCTTGGAACGTCCCAGGTTGAATAAAGCTGTACTGTAATAATAAAGGAACAATGGTTTTCCATCAGTCATGCGATACGCCTCCTGACTTCTTTCCATCATTTCCTCATCCCTACCAGCTACAAGGAGACATTTTAACAAAGCCTCCCAACCGGGTAAAAAGCGAGGCTTCTGATGAATCACTTCTCCAAAATATTGAATGGCCTCCTTGAAATGACGGAGATTTAAATAACATTCACCCATGGCCAGATTAAATTCGGGAACGTGACGGGTAATTCGCATGGCATTTTCCAGGTGCTTCAAAGCCGTTTGCCATTGTTCTTCCAACATGTAAGTAACTGCTACTTTATAATGCAACTTACAGTCGGACGAATTCAAGTGTACCGCTTTTTTATAATTGAACCTTGCCTGAGCATATTGACCCATTTTGTGGTAACAATGTCCAATTGCCTCATAGATCAGCTCCTCAGGACGGTTCAGCTCCAGCACTTTTTCCAAGACTTCAATGGCCTCTTTGTATTTGCGAAGTCGCAAATAAGCATCGCCCATATTTCGGTAGGCATAGTCAAATTTTTCATCTATTGCAACGGCATATTGGTATGCATCAATGGCTTTTTCATAGAGTTTCAAACCCTGGTAGGCAGCTGCGAGATTGAACCATGCTAATTCGCTGAAAGGATGATCTTCTAATATTCGTTGATGTAAGGCAATGCTTTCCTCATTCCTTCCGGTAAAGTCGGTCCAAAAACAAATTTTGTACAGGGCTTCTTCATTGAGTGGATCTTCACCCAAAATAAGCAACAAGCAATCGAATACTTTGTCGAATTCTTCATAGTCATCATACACATCTGCCAACTCGAACAACAAATCAAGTCGTTCTTCTCCTGTAAACAAATCCAGCGCCTGTTCCAGCAATTCCACCGCTCTCTCCGGTCGATCGAGGGCCAGAAAGGCGTCTGTTTTTAAAATATATAAGTTGATGTCTGTCGGATCGTATAAAGCCGCTGTTTCCAAAACATCCAATGCCTCTCGGTATTTGCGGGTAGCCAATAACAAATCAGCTTTTTTTATCATTAATTGAGAGGAAAAGGGAAACTGTTCTAAACCCAGGTTGGCTGCTTCCATTGCCTGTGGCAATTGATCAGCATCGTCAAAATAGTTGATAACTCGTTCAAAATCATCTTCTTCCATTAAAAAATGCTGTTTCCCTTGTAACAGCTGTCGGTATTGTTTCAGCAACTCCCCCATCGACTCTTTGTCTTCTCCCGGTAGTTTTTCGGACATCTTATGAGGTTTTATACAATGTAAATGATTTTTGGCAAGAATTTTGCAATTTATTTATGAACATTTGCACATGTTAATGGTTAGTTAAATAGAATTTGGGTACTTATTTGAATTATCCTAACTTTGTAAGAATATGAAAAGCCAAAATCCATTTTTGAAAGTCCTTTTTGTAATCCTCCTCATAGGTGTCCAATTCACCTATGCGGCTTTTACTTTAACCGGACTGACCGATGAAAAATCAAAAACAGCCAAGTACTCGCTGCGCAATTTGAGTAACTTGAGTTCCAGAGGGCTGAATTTCTCTGCACTCCGGCTATCCATGCCGATCAAGGGTGTTCAGAATTACACTTTCAGTCGTCCCGGAAGTATGCTGGAGTCTAATTCCATGATGCGTTATGGATATGGGAATACTACCTATGTCTATAATTATCATGTAGTTGTTAAGGTGCCGAAATTTAAGACACCTTCTCCTGATTTTCGTTGATCAGTCTTACAGAAAAAAGGTCATTCATCGGAAAACTCCGACGTCATTTTATTGCCCGTACTCCGGGCAATTTATTTTTTTAGTACCCTGAATCCGTTGGTAGGAATATCGAATCTGGAGGCGGGTACCGGACTAAAACTAATTCTAGTTGCCTGATAAGTTACCCGATGATTGTTCCGGGTGACGCTGTATTGTAATACAAATCCGGGTATATCTTTAAACGCTAATTCAAATTCACGAACAGAAGGTGCAATAGAAGTTGTGTAATATACCAGGTAATCAGTCCCGTCTTTTAGTTTTAATGAAGCGCTTTTGCAATCGTATCCTATGATGGTTTTATAAGCATTCAAGAAGACAACCTGCATACTGTCATACTTTTTCAGTTCTTGTTGCCAGTCATTGCCTACCAAGCGGGTGATGAATTTATTTGTTCCGATAACCCGCAACACCACAGCTTGCTGGTTCGTTTTATCATATATAAGCGATTGAAGAAATCCCGGATTTTCCATATCAATCCGAAGGTCATTGCCTTTGATAAATACTCTTTTCGAAGCATTGAAATCAGCCGATTCCAAGTCCTTCCATATGCTATCCGGCTGAACCCGATAATCTACTGTACACTCCGCCACAATGCGCTGTGCAAGGAGACCCTGGCAAATAAAGATGCACTTCACCAATAATACCCATTGAAAAGCACGTAGCATGAAAAACTATTTGAATGCGCTGCAATAAATGAATTGAATGAAGCAGTATTTACTTTTTCTTTCCTTCAGATTTTGATTTCAGGTCCTGCAGTTTCTTCTGGCTCTCTAGCATTTGTTCATACCGCTCCTGAAACTTACTTTTTTTCTTGGGAGTTTTACGCTTCAATTCAATTTCTACAAGAATCTTGTCGTGGTTAATGATATAATGTTGTATGACAAACTGAAGTCCTAATGTAACCACATTCGAAACTGTATAATACCAAGTAAGGGCTGAAGGTAATTTGTTGAAAAAAAATAACAGCATGAAAGGAAAAATATAAGGCATGTACTTGAGCGCCGGATTATCTTGTGTCGGAGTCATTGCCATATTGTAGATAGAAGTCAAAAAATTGGTCAGTACTGCTGTAATAGTAAATAAGCTTACATGCGATCCATAAGCAGGTATAGAAAAGGGAAGGGTTAATATGGAATCATAAGAAGATAAATCATTGGTCCATAAGAAGGACTGTCCCCTCAGAGCAATGTGTGAATTAAAGAAACTATACAACGCAAAGAAGATAGGAATTTGCAATAGAGCAGGAATACATCCACCCAAAGGATTCACTCCAGCTTCTCTGAATAATTTCATTTGTTCCATGGCAAATCCTTGTTGATCCTCACCAAATTTTTTCTTGAGGGTGTCTAATTCAGGACGAAGCACTTTCGTTTTAGCACTACTCAGGTAGCTGCTATATGTAAGTGGTGAGGTCACGAGACGGATAAAAAGAGTTAACAACAATACCACCCAACCATAGTTAGCCACCCAACCGGAAAAGAAATTAAACACCGGCATGATGATGTATTTATTGATCGGTCTAACAAAAGAATACATGTCTCTACCTAGGTTAACTATTTTTTCCATTTCAGGTGCTTCCTTCTCTAAAATATAGAAGTCATTAGGACCATAATAAAGGCGAAGGGGCAGACTAAGCGTGTTGCCGGCTGAGGAAGATGTTTGCAACAGAACATCAGCATCTGCCAGGTATCTGGAAGAATCTGTTTTCCTTTCCCATTTGATTTCTCCCCCTTTAAACGATTGTTGGTTAATCAGGGTAACATTAAAAAACTGCTGCACCATGCTTACCCATTGTACCGGCTGGGAAAAACTCCACTCATTTTTGGCTGAAATATAATCAAACTTATTCCCTTCCGAGAAACACATATTAGACATCTGTCGCTCATATTCGGTCGTCTTTTCCTGCTGAAAACTTGCCCCCTTCCACTGAAATTGAACGGTACCATTGTTGAGTAACTGTCCGGTGCCGTTGATATCGATTTTCCAATTGATGTGATAAACATTTTTTTCCAGCGTGAATTCATGTAACAGAGATTTTCCACTGGAATCCTTTAATTCAAATGTTACAGATTGTCCGCCTGCAGCCGAAGTTGTAACAGCTGATGCTGAAAAGTTCAATTGCGAACTGGATGCAGCCACGTTGGGTGCAGTATTCACGGAATAGGTAATGTTACTTTGGTCTCCTAAAACCACTGCCTTTCCTTCTGTAGTTGTATATTTCTTGAGTTCAACTTTTTTTACCTGTCCGCCTTTAGAAGTGAGCGTTACTTTCACAAGTTCGTTTTCCAATACAACCTCCTGTTCGGTTGCCAGGGCATTGGCAGCGAAATTACCGGCTGCGGTCAGTCGGGAGGCTGAATCACGGCGCAAAGAGTCAAGGCGTGCTATAGTCGGGTCTGCAGGAATCCGCATTTTGGCCTGTGCCTTCCGCACAGAATCCTGTTGCTTTTGCTGTATGGCCTGCCATTCCGACGCCTGTTTATTGGTGTACCAGAAATAGATAAAAAATAGAACCCCCAATAAAACAAACCCAATAATCGTGTTCTTATCCGTGTTCATGCCTTAGAAAGTTGAGTGGCAAAGTTAGTATTTGGCAGTAAGAAATGATTTGGAACTTTGAAACCGGCTTGAACGACCTTCTCAAGCGTGATTTTACTGTTCAAAGTCCGATTCAAGAAAGATTAGGCTGCCTTTGGTTAGCTTTTAAAGAGGCGGACCGGGCTCCAGCTTTTTCTTCATTGAATTTTCGGGCAGCAGCAATAAAACTTACAAACAACGGCGCCGGATGTTCTACTGTACTCTTCAATTCCGGGTGGTATTGAACCCCTATAAAAAAGGGATGAGCAGGTAATTCCATGATTTCTACGAGACCGCTCTCGGGGTTAATTCCGCTTGCTATCATTCCCTTTTGCCGGAAATCATCCAAATATTTGTTATTGAATTCATATCGATGGCGGTGTCGCTCATGAATGAGGGGTTCCCCATAAATTTGATGAGCCAGTGAATTTTCTTGAATGGAACAGGGGTAAGAGCCCAGGCGCATGGTTCCCCCCATCATGCTAATTTTCTTCTGTTCCTCCATCATATCAATTACTGCATGGTTGGTATCAGGATCCATTTCGGTTGAATGAGCCGAGGATAACCCCAATACATTTCTGGCGAATTCTATAACTGCCATCTGCATACCCAGACATATTCCGAAGAAAGGTAATCCATGGTTTCGTGCATATTCAACCGCTATGATTTTTCCTTCAATGCCCCTGTGACCAAATCCGGGTGCTACAAGTAATCCATCAAAATGACTCAATTTTTCCGCAACATTTTCTTTTGTGATGAATTCGCTGTGAACGTTGACCACTTCAACTTTCACTTCATTCACTGCACCTGCGTGAACAAAGCTTTCGAGGATAGACTTATAAGCATCCTGCAGTTCAATGTACTTCCCGATTAGACCCACTGTTACCTTACTGCGTGGATATTTAAGTTTATCCAGGAAGCCGATCCATTTGTTTAAATCCGGCTCCTTGTAAGCAGAAATCTGCAATTTTTTCAGACAAATTAGGTCTAGTTTTTCCCGAAGCATCAGCAATGGTACCTCATAGATGGTGGAAGCATCCATTGCCTCGATCACGGCTTCCTGCTTTACATTACAAAAAAGAGCAATTTTTCTTTTGATGTCATTGTTCAATGGTTCTTCCGTTCTGCAAACAATGATGTCAGGATGAACACCTGTTTCAGATAGCATTTTCACACTGTGTTGGGTAGGCTTGGTTTTCAGTTCCTTGGCTGCCTTTAGGTAGGGTATCAGGGTGAGATGAACCACCATTACATCTTCCTCAGGTAACTCCCATTGGAGTTGACGAACCGCTTCAATAAAAGGGAGACTTTCAATGTCACCAACTGTACCACCAATCTCTGTCAATATGATATCGAACTGGTCTGATTCACCCAACAATTTCATTCGACGTTTGATTTCATCGGTGATATGGGGTACTACCTGGACAGTTTTCCCTAAAAAATCACCCGCTCGTTCTTTGTTGATGACAGTCTGATAAATTCTTCCGGTAGTAACATTGTTGGCCTGACTCGTATAGATTCCCAGAAAACGTTCATAATGTCCCAGATCCAGATCTGTCTCTGCTCCATCTTCTGTTACATAACATTCTCCATGTTCATAAGGATTCAACGTTCCCGGATCAACATTGATATAGGGGTCAAACTTCTGTATTGTCACCCGCAGACCCCGAGATTGCAACAACTTTGCCAATGAGGCAGCAATGATGCCCTTGCCCAAGCTGCTGGTTACTCCCCCCGTTACAAATATGTATTTAGACATAAAATGATATATGAATCAATAGTCAAATAAGCTAATCCTTCATTAACTTCCTCAAAATCGGCACATGGCCAGGTGATTGGACTGCACGGGAAGTTGGTACGTTGACCGGGAGAAATTTTCGGGAAATGAATATTTCGGAGGTCGCACAAACCTAAACCAAAAAGGGGAAGCAAAAAAATAAGAGCATAAAAATCAATGTATAGCAGCCATAAAGTGTTAATTTAACGTGTACATCTTTCAAGTTGGTCATTTTAATTACCCCAAAAAAGGCGCCATGAAAAAATTAATTCCATTTGCGGGCATGCTTTTGATGTCAATTCTCCTGATTGGTCACCAACCGCCGCACTATAAATCTCCCATACTCTCTCCGGATTGCTATGTGAGCTGTTTCTCATCAGAAGTAATTGCCAGCTTCAGAAGGGAAGCCATGACAATCGGATTTGCCTCCCTTCATCCCCTGCCCCGCCAATACAAGGTGACTGAACCCACGGGTGAGAGAATTCAATTCAACACTCCCGATGGCAGTATGGCTATGGGTTATGAAATAAAAAGTAAGCGACCTAGTAATAATTGGATTTTGGTCATACAAGAATGGTGGGGGATGAATGATAATATCCTCCGGGAAGCGGAAGAATTGGCAGAGGAATTAGGCAATGTGAATGTGCTGGCACTTGACATGTATGATGGCAAAGTCGCTTCCACTCCTGATAGTGCCATGAAACTTGTGCAAGCGGCTACCAAAGAAAGGCTGGAAAATATTGTACGCGGTGGTATCGCTCACGCGGGAAGCAAGGCAAAAATTTTTACCATTGGATGGTGCTTTGGTGGAATGTGGAGCTTACAGAGTAGCTTGTTGGCAGGCAATCAGGCAGCCGGTTGTGTGATGTATTATGGTCGTCCGGAAAACAACCTGGAAAAACTAAAAACGCTGCAATGTGATGTACTGGGTATTTTCGGAAGTAAAGACAGAAGTCCGTCACCCGAAGTTGTTAAGCG
Source organism: Sediminibacterium sp. (assembly GCA_046079965.1). Taxonomy (GTDB): domain Bacteria; phylum Bacteroidota; class Bacteroidia; order Chitinophagales; family Chitinophagaceae; genus Sediminibacterium. Next base: position 71,226 of record JBJTTC010000143.1, read on the forward strand.
TTTTGAAGAAGATATGCGATCTGTTGGTAAGAACCTGAGTCTTCATATGTATGATGCGGGACATGGATTTGCCAATCCCAGCAATCCTTCTTTTGATAAAATAGCTACTGCTGATGCACATACGAAGGCAATTGCATTTATTAAAGAACGCCTGAAGTGAAAAATAATCGGAAGACAAGCCCATTCATGAAGTAAAAAAACTATCCCGACAGTTTTGGTCTGCTTTACATGTCGTCCTGAATTTTTCTGTAACTGGTAACCACTCCCTTGATAAGGGAGGAACTGAAGCCACGGTGCTCCATTTCATTTAATCCGGCGATGGTACATCCTTTAGGCGTTGTTACTTTATCAATTTCCTGTTCAGGATGGGTATTTCTGCTGAGCAATAATTCAGCAGCTCCTTTAACTGTTTGCGCAGCTATTAGAGATGCTGTTGCAGCACTGAATCCAATTTCAATACCACCTTGAATATTAGCACGGATATACCGCATTGCGAATGCTGTACCACAAGCACCCAATACTGTTGCTGCATCCATTAATTTCTCTTCTATTAAAACAGTTTTACCCAGTTGGTTGAAAAGATGACAAACAAACTCAAGTTGTTCTGCATTGGTACCATCAACATGCAGGCAAGTCATGCTTTCTTGTATTGCAATGGCAGTATTAGGCATGGCTCTTACTATTGGAATGGCTTTCTCAACACCCAACACCTCTCTCAACTCTTTGATCCAGACTCCCGTAACAACACTAATAATAACATGGCGCCCAGGATCTATCGCAGGTTTTATTTGCTGCAGGATCTCCTTCACCTGAAATGGCTTTACAGCCAGAATAATGTAGTCAGCTTTCGCAACAGATTCAAGATTGTCGGTACTGACATCGACCCCTTTTTCTTTCCATGCTGAGAGTGCCTGAATATTTCTTCGGGTGACTATAAGTTGTTGAGGTGAAATGAAACTACTATTGAGTAAGCCTTCAGCCATAGAAGAACCCAGGTTCCCCCCGCCTATTATTGTGAGGTGATAATTCATATTGATGGAATTATTAATTCAATTAACGATACCTCACCGGATGAAGGTAGTTGGCCACATAATCACTTACTCCTTCCTCCAGCGTGTACATAGGTTCGGTGTAGCCGGCAGTCCGCAACTTCTGCATCTCAGCTTCTGTAAAGTATTGGTATTTATCCCGGATATCTTCCGGCATGTTGATGTATTCAATTTTAGTTGGTAGCCGAAGTGCCTTGAAGCAGGCACCTACAAGGTCATTGAAGGTTCTGGCCTTTCCGGTACCCAAATTGTACAGTCCGTTTTTTTCTTCAGTCCAGTTTTTTGCCAACATCTTTTCTGCCATCCAGCCGATTACTTTTTCAATATCCTTCACATAAATGAAATCTCGCAGTTGTTCCCCATCTTTGTATCCCTCCCGGTGGCTTCGGAATAATTGAACATATCCCTTTTGTTCTATCTGAAGTACTGCATGCCAGATAACACTTGCCATTCTATGTTTGTGGTATTCATTTGGACCATATACATTAAAAAATTTCAAACCGGTCCAATAGGGCGGACTGTCCTTTGCTGATTGTTTCAGCGCCCATTTATCAAATTCATTTTTACTTACCCCATAGGGATTGAGGGGATGCAGCTTATCAGGAAATTGGTGATCGTCACTGTATCCCATTTCACCAGCTCCATAAGTAGCTGCTGAGGAAGCGTAGATAAGTGGAATGTTTTTTTGGGTTGCAAAGTGCCATATTGCTTCTGAATATTTCAAATTCAGTTCCTCATGAATTGCATAATTGAATTCAGTGGTATCGGTTCTTGCCCCCAGGTGAATGATCAGGTCAATCGATAGAGGATTTTCTTCCAGCCAATCAAAGAATGCATGGCGTTCCACATTGCGAATAAACTGTGTTGACTCCCAGTTCCTGCGTTTTTCTTCCTCCCCGAAGTCATCTACCAATAATAGTTGCGTGTAGCCGTGCTCATTGAGCCATTTAACAATACAGGAACCGATAAAACCTGCCGCACCGGTGACAACAATACATGGACCATGAGTAGATACAGATTCAGTTGCAGCACTCATATTGCATTGCTTTGCATGATCGATTCCAGAGAAGTATCATAATCATTTTTCCAGTCCGAAATTTTTCCCCAACTATCTCCATTCACCACAATTTCCTCCCCACCCACAACACCCAACTCAAGTAACTGCACTCCTTTTTCTGCTGCCAACTGCACCAGTGACTGTTTTGCTTGAGGTGCCACAGTTACTATAACGCGACCCTGTGCCTCGCCCATCCAAAATGCATCATTGCGCATACCCTGTAGTGTTGCATTTACTTTGAATCCGATCAATCCGGGATATCCAGACTCAAGCAATGAGATGATCAATCCCCCTTCGCTGAGGTCATGCGCACTGCGCAGAATACCCTTATTGTTGGCATCACGAACCAATTGTTGAACTGCCAATTCCTCTTCCAGATTAAAGTAGGGGGCGGGAGAAAAGGCAACTTTTTTTATTTGATAGAGATATTCAGAACAGGCGATATCATTCACCGTTTTTCCCAGTAAAAAAATCAAATCACCTACCTCTCTGAAATGAAGGGTTAGGTGTTTTGAAAAATCCTCCAGTATGCCGACCATACCAATGGTAGGTGTTGGGAAAACCGGACCATCCGGATTCTGGTTGTAGAAACTCACATTACCACCTGTAACGGGCGTATTGAAGGCGCGGCAAGCAGCACCCATGCCCTGGATGGCAAGTGTAAATTGATAATATACTTCAGGGTCATACGGGTTACCAAAATTCAGACAGTTGGTAACTCCAATCGGTTCGGCACCACTGCAAACAATATTTCTGGCAGCTTCTGCAACAGCAATCATTGCGCCGGTGTGCGGGTTGGCATGAACATACCTGCTATTACAATCTACCGTCATAGCTAAAAATTTTCCGGTACCCTTGGCTACTACCACGGCTGCATCTGATGGGGCATTGGTGGTAACGGTTGCAGCGCCTACCATGCTGTCATATTGGGTGTACACCCATCTTTTAGAAGCTATGTTGGGAAGTCGATTCAGTTGTTTAGATGTCGATTGAAGATCTTCTACATCCCGAACTGAATGAATGTCAAATGCATTTATTTGTTGGAAATAAGCAGGCGCTGTGAAAGAACGTTCATATTGTGGTGCGCCACCACCGAGAACCAATTCATGAGCGGGAATAGCAACTTCCAACTGACCATTCATATAGAATTTCAAAATTCCATCATCGGTGACATGTCCGATCTCATTACAACTTAGGTCCCACTTTTCAAACACATCAATAACTTCCTGTTCTCTGCCTTTTTGCGCCACCAGTAACATTCTTTCCTGGCTCTCGCTCAAAAGCAATTCCCAGGCCTTCATGTTTTTTTGACGGGTAGGCACTTTTTCCAGGTCGATGTGCATACCTCCCCCACCTTTGGCACTCATTTCGGCGGTAGAACAAATGATTCCCGCAGCGCCCATGTCCTGCATACCTACCACTGCACCGGTTTCAATAACTTCCAGACAGGCTTCGAGTAATTTTTTCTCCTGAAAAGGATCACCCACCTGAACTGCAGGTAATTCTTCTGTACTTTCTTCCGTGATATTGGCAGATGCGAATGAGGCGCCACCAATTCCGTCTTTACCGGTTGCACTTCCTACAAAAAAAACAGGATTGCCTGTTCCTTTGGCGATGGCACTCACTGTTTTATTCACCGGAACAATTCCCACGCTCATCGCGTTCACGAGTGGATTGGTATGATAACAGGGATCGAAATAAACTTCACCTCCAACTGTTGGAACACCAAAGCAATTTCCGTAATGACCGATACCATGAACCACTCCGCTTAGGAGGCGACGGGTCTTTTTATCTTCAGGTGCACCAAAGCGGAGACTATTAAGGGAAGCAATGGGACGGGCACCCATGGTAAAGATATCGCGCTGTATCCCTCCTACTCCGGTGGCTGCACCCTGAAAGGGCTCGATGGCCGAGGGGTGATTGTGACTTTCTATTTTAAATACTACGCCAAATCCATTGCCCATATCCATCAGACCGGCGTTTTCTTCCCCAGCAGCTACCAGCATTCTTCCTCCGCTGCGCGGAAGAGTTTTCAACCAGCGGATAGAGTTTTTGTAACTACAGTGCTCGCTCCACATTCCACTAAAAGCGCAGAGCTCGGTAAAGTTGGGGGTTCTGTTCAGTTTGGTACAAATACTGTTGAATTCTTCCTCTGTAAGCCTTAATTCGGCGGCGGTTTGGGCGGTAATTTCCATGATGCGGACAAAGGTAGGATTTGCCGGTGAATAGTTTTTTTACAGATACCA
>JBJTTC010000144.1:0-4960 GCA_046079965.1 Sediminibacterium sp.
CTCAACAGGTAGATACTGCCATTGCTCCCTTTCTTGCCAACAACCAATTCAGCGGGGTAATCACCATTGCCCGGGAAGGAAAAATCATTTATCAGAAAACAACCGGTTACCGTGATTTCGCTTCCCGCACGCCCCTGAAAAAGACAGATCTTTTCGAACTGGCTTCCGTTAGCAAACAGTTCACTGCCATGGTGATCATGCTCCTACAGGAAAAAGGGCAACTGCAATTCGATGACCCCGTTGAGAAATACCTGGATATACCCTATAAAAATATTACCATTCGTCATCTCCTCACACACACATCCGGGCTCCCCGATTACCAGTCCATCATGGACCAACATTGGGATAAATCGAAGGTGGCGAACAATGACGATATCCTTACTTATCTCAGTCGCTATGCACCTCCCACCCGATTTGTGGCAGGCAGCCAATACGAATACAGCAATACCGGCTATGTACTGCTCGCGAGCATTGCAGAAAAAGCATCGGGGCGTGATTTTACTGAGATCTGCCGCACAGATATCTTTCAACCCCTGGGCATGAAAGATACCGACCTGCGTACGCCCGCTGAGAGATCGGCCATTCCTCATTTTGCAAGAGGACATATCGCAAATAATAGCCAAACCATTTTTTTACCTGCTGACTCCTTCCCTTCCTCCAACTACACCATCTGGCTCGGTCATCGTGAAGGTCCCGGCAGGATCAGCTCTACGACCAACGATTTGCTGAAATGGGATGCTGCCCTGCGAAACAATCGGCTGATAAAAAAAGAAACGCTCAACGAGGCATATACTCCGATGTTGTTGAACAATGGTCAAATTTCTTACTACGGTTTTGGCTGGGACATTTTCGATAACCAACCCAATCATACCATCGTTGGTCACAACGGTGACAATCCGGGTTACAAAACGCAGATCATTCGCTCCGTTTTCAACGGCAAGACCCTGATTGTTCTTTCCAACAATGCGCCCGAATCATTCGATGAATTGATCAAGACGCTGCAAAAACTGATCACAGAATAACTTCCTTACCATGAAACGAATTCTTCCCCTGCTGCTGCTTCCTTTGCTGGCGCAAACTCAGTCTGTACAAAAGTTGCATAAAAAAGCTATTGTAGTTGATTCCCACAACGACATCATCACCGCCTGCATAGAAAAAAATGTAAGCATGGACCAGGACCTGAAGGGGAAGACACATTCTGACCTCCAGCGCATGAAGGAGGGCGGATTGGATGTGCAGATTTTTTCGGTTTGGTGCGATGGAGAAAAACCTGCTCCCTTTCAATTTGCCAACAGGGAAATGGACTTGCTCGATGAAGTGATCAAGAACAATCCAGACAAGATTGCTCTAACCCGCACTACTGCCGAGATGGAGCAGGCGGTAAAAGAAAAAAAGATTGCCGCCCTGTTTGGAGTGGAAGGCGGACACATGATTGAGAACAGTCTGGAAAAATTAGACCAGATCTATTCTCGCGGAGCACGGTATATGACGCTTACCTGGAACAATTCGACTGACTGGGCGACTTCTGCCTGGGATGAAACCTATAAGAAAGACAGTCTGGCGAAAAGCCACAAGGGGCTCACCGATTTTGGCAGGGAGGTGGTAAAAAGAATGAATCGTCTGGGCATGATGGTAGACCTTTCGCATGTTGGAGAACAAACTTTTTGGGATGCCATTGCTACGACGCATAGTCCGGTCATCGTCTCTCACAGCAATGCCTGGAGTATTTGTCCTGTACCCCGCAATTTAAAAGATGACCAGATCCTGGCAGTAGGAAAAAATGATGGTGTGATTGCGTTGAATTTTTATTCCGGTTTTGTGGACAGTACATATAAGAAGAAGGAAGGGCTTTTTCAAAAAGCCCACCGCAAGGAAATTGATTCACTGATTGCATCCGGTGTACAGACGGAGTATGCCCTTACGCTGATCACAGAAAAATATGCTGCGGAAGCAGACGAAGCGCGCCCATCATTGGAGCAACTATTGGCACACCTCGATCATATTGTTCGGCTGATTGGTCCGGATCACATTGGCATTGGCTCTGATTTTGATGGCATCAGTTCTTCCCCGAAGGGATTGGATGATGTGACCAGTTATCCGATTTTAACGGATGCCTTGCTCAAAAGAGGGTTCACCAAAAAACAGATCACGAACATATTGGGAGGCAATATCATCCGTGTCTGGAAGGCGAATGAAGCGGGTGCGGAGAAGTGAGATCTTACAATCAATTGTTTAGCAAGAAAAAATTATAGCGGCATTGGTAAACGCCGTTTTTTGTATATTCATTTACCCAAATTGAGTGCCATGAAAAAAAATTTCCTTTTCGTCGGAATGATTTCGCTGTTGGTAACAGCTTGCCAGAATAGTGGTTCAGAAAAACCACCCCAGCAATACACCATGCGTCAGTTCATGGATGTAAAAGGTATCTATAGTGCGGGATTCTCAGCTGATGAATCAAAGCTATTATTGGGTTCGGATGAATCAGGCATTTTCAATGCTTATGAACTCAATTTGAAAACAGGTGAGAAAAGACAACTCACTGCATCAGACAAGGAATCAATTTTTCCTGCCTCTTATTTCCCGGCAGATAATCGAGTAATTTATACTATGAATAAGGGTGGTAATGAGATTGACCATCTTTTTGTACGAGATAGTTCTGGTAATTCAGGTGATTTGATTCTTGATTCTGCTGCTAAAGCCAGTTTTTATGGGTGGAGTAGAGATAAGAAATCAATCTATTTTCTCTCTAACACTCGGGACAAACAATTTTTTGATCTGTACAAAGCGGAGTTGATTCCATCAAAGAAGATCGATCAGGAGGATAAGATATTTATTCCGCCTGTTTTACTCTATAAAAACACTTCCGGTTCAGATGTGGCAGCAGTTGCGCCAGATGAAAGTTACTTGGCATTAACAAAAGAAATCACTACCAACAATGGTGAAATGTACCTCTACGATACAAAGACCAATAGTACCAAGCATATCAGTCAGCATACCGGTGATGCGCGCTTTAGCCCCCAGTATTTCAGCTTAGATGGCAAAACGCTTTATTTTCTTTCCAATGAAGGAAGTGAATTCACTTACCTCGCAGCCTACGATATAGCTTCCGGTGTAAAAACAAAAATCAATGAGGCGGAATGGGATATAATGTTTGCTCAGCAATCAAAAAATGGAAAGTATCGCGTAATTGGCATCAATAATGATGCTCGAACAGAGGTAAAAATTTATGATCAAGCCAATGGAGGGAAACAAATACAAATCGAAGGTTTGCCGGAAGGTAATATTTCAGGAGTCAATATTTCTGACAGTGAGAAATGGATGACATTAGCTATCAGTACCTCTAAATCACCTCAAAACATCTATCTCTACAATCTGGAAACAAAAGCAATCAAGCAACTCACCAACACACTTTCACCACAAATCAATCCTAATGATCTGGTGGAAGGGAAAGTGGTTCGCTTCCCATCTTTTGATGGGCTTCAAATACCTGCGCTCCTATTTCTGCCTAAAGGTGTTCAAAGAGGTCAAAAGGTTCCTGCCCTAATACAAGTACATGGTGGTCCCGGAGGACAAACACGCCTTGGCTATTCCGATGAATATCAATACCTGCTCAACCACGGCTACGCCATTCTATGTGTCAACAACAGAGGTAGTTCGGGATATGGAAAATCATTTTATGCAGCAGACGACAAAAAACATGGAAATGAAGACCTGAAGGATTGCATAGCAGGAAAAAAATATTTGCAATCACTGGAAATGATTGACACCAGTAAAATAGGCATAATGGGTGGCAGCTATGGGGGTTATATGGTCATGGCGGCACTTACTTTTGCTCCGGAAGAATTTACAGTAGGAGTAAATTATTTCGGTGTTACCAACTGGCTGAGAACGCTAAAAAGCATACCACCATGGTGGGCTTCTTTTAGGGAAGCGCTGTACACGGAACTAGGAAATCCGGTAACAGATTCTGTTGCGCTCTTTAACAAATCGCCCTTATTTCATGCCAATAAAATTAAGCGGCCATTCATTGTCTTGCAAGGAAGCAACGACCCTCGTGTGTTGCAGGTTGAATCAGATGAAATTGTTGCTGCCGCCAGAAAAAATGGTATTCCCGTTGAGTATGTGGTTTTCCCTGACGAAGGACACGGATTTGTAAAAAAAGAAAACATCATCAAGGGATCGGAAGAAGTTCTGAAGTTTTTGGATAAACACCTGAAAGGGGGTAAATAAACGCTGACGAATAGAAAAAGATTTATAAAGATTTTTCGCTCATACGTTAGTCTTTGATTCTTCCCTACGTAAGGCACTGTTGTCTGCACCCGCATGATATTTGCTCTAAATCATGCGTGTTGTATCTGTCTTTTTTCAGTAAATTGTTAGCTCAATCAACGAATGCTCATTTACATGAAAAAAATCTTCCTTCTCCTCTTCTTACCCCTGCAACTCTGTGCCCAACTGACGATGCATGATTTTAAAAATTACGCCTTCCCTACAGAACTCAAAGCGGGCCGGGGAAATCGGATCGCCTGGGCGTTGGATGAAAAAGGTGTTAGAAATGTATATGCAGCAGCCGGTCCTGATTTTGCCATTCGTAAAGTAACTGCCTTCACTCAAAACGATGGACAGGAAATTACTTCCCTGCAATTTTCACCCAATGGAGAATGGATCGTATTCGTGCGGGGCGGTGACCATGGTGCTAACTATGATGCCTTGCAACCCATTCAAGTCGCCGGAGAATCTCAACCCGCCAAAGTTGCAGTATGGTCTGTTCCTTTTGCAGGCGGACCCGCCCGTATGTTATCTGAAGGTGATGCCCCTACCATCCATCCCAACAACCAACAGGTAACCTTCATCAAATCGGGTCAAGTTTTTCAAGTGCCGATACAGGGCTCTGCTGCAGCTAAATCATTGTTCACTACTAAAGGGAATATAGGTGCGCTGGAATGGACTTCCGACACCA
>JBJTTC010000145.1:0-13338 GCA_046079965.1 Sediminibacterium sp.
AAATACATCCCAATCCAACCTCAAAATTTATCCAGCTTAATATAAATAAATCATATGAGATTCAATTGTATAATTTGACAGGTCAGATAATTTTTTCGAAGAAAGCGAATCCCAATGAACAAATCGACGTTTCTTCTATAAACAGTGGAATATATATTAGCAAGATTAGTTACGATCAAAAGACAAGCTATCAAAAAATCATCATTATCAAATGAAATATTTAATAGCTGTTATTGGGATATTAAATGTTTTTAATACGCATGCGCAGTTTAAAGGACATAGTGGTGTGTATTTTTTAGGCTCAGCAAATATCCCAGTTAGTTCGACTAATTTCAGCAATCCCCATATCAATGGTGTCGTTGTACGCTTTAATTGGAATGATATTGAGACAAGCCCGGGAAACTTCAATTGGACCTTCATTGATGGCGAAATAACAAAAGCAATAACTCATAGTAAAAAAATATCGTTACAACCATTAGGCAAACCAAGTTGGCTTGCTAGCATAGGTGCTAAACAGTACTACTTTACTGAAGACAACCCAGCTAGTCCTTCTAATGGTAAAGTATCCTCAGACATAATTCCTTGGGATAGCATTTATGTGAACAGAGTCAAGATTTTTTTGCAAAATCTGGCAAATAAGTATGCAAATAATTCAGTTGTAAGTTATGTTAATGCAATTGGAGTTAATTTCTCACGAAATTTACCAGATAGTATTATCATAGATACTATATCCAAGATAAAACAAGCATTTTGGATTGCTCATAAATATAATGCCGACAGTTTGGGCTTGTTAATGAATAAAATGACCGACTATTACATGAGTATCTTCCCGTCAACACCTATTTGGTGTTCGGTAGACTATGTTACATTTCAGCCCAATGCAAACGGAAAACCAATAAATTATCTGGCATCCATCTATTGTACCTATGGAATAACTAACTATCCAGATAGATTTGGTCTATTTAGAGAGGATATCTCTGGTTGTAACCCGAATTTGACGAATATTCCAACCACATCACATTGGTATCTGATTAAACAAAATCCCTGCAGAATTGGTGCTCAAATGCTTTGGAGTGTCCAAGATGGTCCTTCGAGAATGAATAAGTGTGGCATTCTTCCAAACACTAAATCTGTGGTTCTGGATTCAGCAGTAAACAAGGGCATAGCATTAGGAATGCGTTATTTAGAAATTTATGGAAGTGATATCACAGACATCGCACTTTCCACATCTATTCAGCAAGCTAATGCTAATCTTATTTCGAAAGGAATAGCATGCACGACAGCTACCTCACTCACAAATCCTATTGTAGAAACTACATTTTCTATATATCCCAACCCTGCACAAAATTATTTACATATCAAGCATTCTCAAAATCAAAAAGTACAAGTTCAAATTTTAAACGCAAGAGGGATTCTTATTAAAGAATTAGATCTGAGCCAATCCTCGCAAGTGGATATATCTGAATTACCTAATGGCTTGTATTTACTTCGCCTAAAAAATCATCCACAGCAGACAAGAAAATTTATTAAAAATTGATGCCCAACACTATTAATTTATCCTTCTTAGAAAATAGATTATTTACAACTAAATAACTATTTGCATGAGTAATAAATTAGAAGATCATTCAAGCAAATTCTTGATTTTAAAAATAAATATTTGTAGCAAAGAATTTAGTTAAATGTATTGTTAACTTGCAAGCGAAATCCACATGTTTGGGATCAACTATTTTCTTGTCCGGCTTCTTTTATAATACCCCCTTCCAATTTATATTCACCGTAAGTTGATGAAACAGGTTGCGCTGGTAGAACCCCGTGGCATACATGAAGTGCATCTTTCGCAATTTCAGCGCTGTTCCAAAAGTAAATCCATTGAGTCCGTTGATCTGATTGAACACATTCAATTCCCTGCGTCGTTGAAAATGATATCCGGCCATGAGTTCGAGTTTTTCATGGGGATAGATTTGTACGCCGATGGTCAATCGGTTGACCAACTTTTCCAAAAAGCTAACGCCTGTATAATTGATTTCACCCTCAGCAGCCCTAAATGTAGTATCGTTATAAATAGTATTGAGTGTTTGTAATCTTCCCGCGGTGAGCGAAAATTGGAATGGTGCATGGGCCAGGCGTTTGGAGATACCCGCTTGAATTTCAAAAGGCAATTCTTCCTTTTTGCCCCCCTGTGTGTAGGATGTTAATTGAGTGCCCATATTTTTAACTACCATGGATGCCTGCCATCCTTCAGCAGAATCTGTATATGCCAAACCTACGTCCAGGGCAATGCCTGAACTTCTGAACATACCATAATTGGAATGAATGAATTTAAGGGTTGCACCGATGTTGAATTTTTCCTTGTAACTTTTACTAACCATTGCTTGTACTACAAAATCGGATGGAGATAAGGTGCCCAAAATATTTCCGGAAGCATCGGTTTGGGTGATGCTTCCGTAATCAAAATAATTGACTCCTATCCCCGACATAAAAGATGTGTGGGGAATTTTTGTTGCTGCCACCAATGAATAATTATTGATTCCCGCAGGCAGTGACTGTAAGGAAGAACTGATCTGACCGTTATGAACAGGCCGCAGCAATGCCGGCTGCTGGAAAGCGAGGGATAGATCTTGTGCCAAGGAGGAAATGTTGTTTCCTCCCAGTGCCCAGGTCCTTGCGCCAACCGGTTGTCGTAAAAAAGAGAATACAGCATTGCCGCCCAGTGTCTGTGCATGGATTTTACTACCACATAAGAGCAGCAACAAAATGAAATAGCGGCCAAGGCCTTTGCGCATGGCTCAAAACTAATGAAGAATTACCAACCTAAGTCAAATGTTACACCAGTGCCAGCTCAATTACCTGATGCATGGTCTTCACGTAGTGAAAAGTAAGACCGGTAATAAAATCGGGATCAATTTCTTTGATGTCTTTTTCATTTTGGTTACAAAGTATGATCTCTTTTAAACCTGCTCGCTTGGCAGCTAAAATTTTCTCTTTGATTCCACCCACAGGAAGTACCTGACCACGTAGGGTAATCTCCCCGGTCATGGCAAGATAGGGCTTTACTTTCCTTCCTGTAAATGCAGATACCAAAGAAGTCAGCATGGTAATGCCCGCACTGGGACCGTCTTTGGGTGTTGCTCCCTCAGGAACATGCAGATGAACATTCTTTTTGGTAAACAGTGCCGGATCTATGCCCAACTTTTTGGCATGAGCTTGTGCATACGTAAAGGCGGTGGTAGCACTTTCTTTCATCACGTTGCCCAGGTTACCGGTGAGTTTCATTTCTCCCTTCCCATCACTCAACAAGGTTTCAATGAAGAGAATATCGCCCCCTACATATGTCCAGGCAAGCCCTACAGCGACTCCCGGAATAAGGGCAGTTTTGTAAATTTCATTGTTGTAACGGATGGGACCCAGAATTTTCTCTACATCTGTTATTGCAACGGTTGATTTGAGCTTCCCTTTTGTCGCGAGTTCTTTGGCCTGGTAACGCATGATGGAAGCCAACTGGCGGTCGAGTTCGCGCACCCCGCTTTCCCGGGTATAATTTTCAATGATTTTTTCCAGCACCGGAGCACCTATTTGAAAGGATACATCTTTCAGACCATGTGCCTCTTTTTGTTTCGGAACAAGGTGGCGAATGGCAATCTCAATTTTTTCTTCTGTTGCGTACCCGCTCAGGTCAATGATTTCTAATCTGTCGCGCAAGGCGGGTTGGATTTGTTGGATATTGTTGGCTGTAGCAATGAAGAGTACTTTGCTAAGGTCATATTCAAGCTCGAGGTAATTATCGTAGAAAGAATGATTCTGCTCAGGATCCAATACTTCCAGCAATGCGGAAGAAGGATCCCCACGAAAATCATTTCCAATTTTATCGATCTCATCCAATATCATCACCGGATTGGAGGAATGACACTTGCGGATGTTTTGGATGATTCTGCCCGGCATGGCACCGATATAAGTTTTTCGGTGACCACGAATTTCGCTTTCATCGTGAAGTCCACCGAGACTTACCCGTACATATTTTCTTCCGATGGCATGTGCGATGGAGCGACCTAATGATGTTTTACCGATACCGGGAGGACCGAGGAAACAAAGGATCGGACTTTTCATATCGCCCTTCAATTTCAGTACGGCAAGGTATTCCAGGATGCGGGTTTTTATTTTAGTCATTCCATAATGATCCTGGTCGAGGACGTCTGCGGCATGCGACAGATCATAATTGTCGAGGGTATATTCTTCCCAGGGCAAATCGAGCATCAAATCGAGGTGATTATAAACAACGGAATAATCAGGGGTAGAAGGATGCATCCGCTCTAATTTTGCCATACCGGTAGAGAAGGCAGTTTTTGCAGTTTCCGGCCACTTTTTAAGTTCGGCCTTCTTCTTCATTTCAGCCAGTTCTCGGTCATTGCTGTCTCCGCCCAATTCATCCTTGATGCTTTTCAGTTGCTGTTGAAGAAAGTAATCACGCTGTTGTTTGTCAATTTCAGTGCGGGTCTTACTGGTTACTTTGTCCTTCAGTTCAGCAAATTGTAACTCTCTTTGTAGAATTTTAATGAGTTGTACTGTTCGCTCCTCAATCTTATCCATTTCCAGCAACTGCTGTTTCTCGGGCAGTTCGCTATTGAGGTTGCTGCTCACGAAATTGATGAGGAAATAAGGGTTCTCAATGTTCTTCAGAACAATGGATGCCTCGGTAGGAATATTGGGAGAAAGTTGAATGATTTGGGTAGCCAGGTCTTTGATGGTACTCACTTGGGCCCTAAATTCCTCGGTAGCAGGAACACCGCCTTCCGATAACAAAGTCACTGCCCCCCTGAAATACTCGGCACCGGGTACCAGATCACCCAAGGCGAAACGGCGTTTTCCCTGGATGATGATGGTTGTTCCACCATCAGGCATTTTAATGAGTTTGGCAATTTTTGCAACGGTACCAATCCTGCAGAGATCTTGTGGGGAAGGATCTTCCACTGCGGGGTCTTTCTGCGCCAATACACCGATCAGTTTTTCTCCTTTGTAGGCCTCATTTACTGCCAGGATACTTTTGTCGCGACCAACAGTAATGGGCAATACTACACCGGGGAATAAAACCGTATTGCGCAAGGGCAGCAGGGGCAGTACGTCGGGTACTTCCAGGTCTTTGTCTATGTCAAGATCCTCCTCGGAAATGGGGATGATCGGCATGAAATCTGAGTCTTCTTCGGACTGGTTGAAATGTTGTTTAAAAGACATAGTATTGATATAGTTACGACAAAATGACACATTTGTGCAAGATGCACAAAAGTATCAATGAGAAGATACATTTACAATATTAGTGCCACACCCGGTTGGGGGGCATTTATACTTGAAACTGACAGTAAAATTGGTAGAAATTGACGGTTTGTCGTCTGTTATTTTTTTCTAAAAAACAGCCGAACGGGGACACCGGTAAGGGAAAAGTTTGCCCTCAATTGGTTTTCCAGGTAATTTTTATAGGGCGTTTTGATGTCGTCCGGGAAATTAGTAAAAAAAGCAAAAGAAGGTACCGGCGTAGGCAATTGGGTTACATACTTGATTTTTACCGAATGTCCACGCACAACGGGTGCATGGTATGCTTCCACTGCTTTCAGCATAACCTCATTCAGTGAAGCGGTAGCTATTTTTTGTTTGCGGCGGTCAGACACTTCCAATGCAACTTCAATGGCTTTGTGGATGCGTAATTTTTCCTTTGCAGATATAAAAATAACCGGTACATCTGTGAAGGGAGCCAATTTCTGTTTCACTAATTTTTCATACTCTTTGGCCGTTTGGGTATCTTTTTCTACACTGTCCCATTTATTCACGAGAATAACGATGCCCTTTCCCTTTCTGATGGCGAGACTGATGATGGTAATGTCCTGTGCAGTGACTCCTTTAACTGCATCGAGCAGCACCATGCAAACATCGGCTTCATCCATGGCCCGGATGGCACGGATAATGGAATAAAACTCCAGGTCATCTTTTTCCTTGCTTTTCTTTCTGATACCTGCCGTATCAATGAGAATGAATTCCTTTTGGAACAATTTATAGTGGGTATGGATGGAATCGCGTGTGGTTCCGGAAATATCGCTAACAATGCTTCTTTCAGTTCCAATCAGGGCATTGAGCAAGGATGATTTTCCTACATTGGGTTGACCTACGATGGCGAAGCGAGGCAGTGCACTATCGTCTTCGACAGGGATGGATTGTTCTGCCGGAATGGGAGCCACGATGGCATCGAGCAATTCACCGGTTCCACTTCCGGAGATGCTGCTGATGAAAAAGGTTTGTTCGAATCCGAGCGAATAAAATTCAGTTGCTTCCAGTTCACGCGTACTATTGTCCACTTTATTCACTACCAGGTAAACAGGCTTTTTTGATTTGCGCAGCATGTTAGCCATGGCTTCATCGAGGTCGGTGATGCCGGTCGCAACATCCACCATAAATACCAGGGCATCTGCTTCTTCCACGGCAATTTGAACCTGTTGACGTATTTCCGCCTCGAAGAGGCCGGTGCCCCGGGGTACAAAACCGCCGGTATCAATTACATTGAAAACTCTGCCGGACCAGTCCGCTATACCATATTGACGATCACGGGTAACGCCGCTCAGGTCATCTACGATGGCTTTGCGTTGTTCCAGCAATCTGTTGAATAGTGTACTTTTTCCTACATTGGGTCTGCCTACTATGGCAATGGTATAGCTCATAAAATGGGTATCTGTATTTAACGGTAGCCGTATTCTCTTAGTTGCCTTTCATTATCGCGCCAGTTGGGTCTTACTTTCACAAATAACTCCAGGAAAACTTTTCTTCCGATGAAGGTCTCTATATCAGTTCTTGCCAAGGTACCAATTTCTTTGATGCGGCTGCCCCTCTCGCCAAGTATGATTGCCTTTTGGGATTCCCGGCTTACGATGATGTCTGCTTGAATTTTCACCAGCTGTTCTTTTTCTGCATATTCATTCACTACTACTGCTGTCTGGTATGGAATTTCTTCTTCACAGGTAGCATAAATTTTTTCACGAATCATTTCCCCCACAAAAAAACGCATGGGAAGATCGCTCATATCTTCTTCATTATAAAACGGCATACCTTCCGGAATGAATAGGAGGATGGCAGCCAATAAATTATCGAGGTGTTTCTTTTGCAGGGCAGATACCGGAATCACTTGACTGCAATATTTTTTTGCCTGAAAAAATTGTGTGGCTGCCTCCAGTTTTTCTTTTCCTACGGCGTCAATTTTATTTAGTACAACGATGGCAGGTACTTTCAGCCGCAGGCGGGAGAAGATATCATCGGTCTGTTGCCAATCACCGGTAATATCCACCAACAACAATGCCAGGTCAGCATCTTCGAGTGCAGATTGCACTGCCTGCATCATGGTTTCATGCAGTTTGTACTTAGGTTCGATAATGCCGGGGGTATCGGAGAGAACAATTTTGTAGTTACCCGGATCGTTGAGGAATACCTTGATGCGGTGACGGGTAGTTTGTACCCGGGGAGATACAATAGCCATCTTCTCTCCTACCAGGGCATTGAGCAGGGTGCTTTTTCCCGCATTGGGTTGACCGAAGATATTGACGAAACCGGACTTCATACAGTAAAAAAAGGCCCGGAGGGCCTTAGTTTGGTTGCGAGGGAAGGGATCGAACCTCCGACCTTCGGGTTATGAGCCCGACGAGCTACCGCTGCTCTACCTCGCGATATAAGATTGCAAATTAACGAAATAATTAATTAGTAACCAAGTTTAGAGTAAAGATGCAATGGGAGAGTGCTACAGGGATTACTTACCACTGGTCCCTCAATTGATAATTTTAAAATTGCCTAGTGGTTGCTCAACGAAGAAAAATAAAATACTTGTAGAGTCAATTTAATTCACCTTATATAGTCCTATGAAGGAAGCATAGCATAATTTCACTTAAATTATACCATGGCATCTACTCATCACAAGTACAATCAAAAAGATAATCAGTTGCCTTCGCCAGGTATCTTTCATGAATTAACACCCGATATAGAAAAAGCATTGAAGGAAGATACCGAACTACTCACCTGCTGGAATTCCCTCACTCCTATTCAACGCAATGAATGGATTTGCTGGATCACCATTGTAAAGAAAGAAGCTACCCGGGTGGCACATACACAACAAATGATAGAACAACTTAAGCAGGGCGACCGTAATCCCTGCTGCTGGCCGGGTTGTCCGCACCGAAGACCTTCTGCGCAAAAATGGTTTGGAAAAAAACAATAAAAAATCTCCGTTTCACGGAGATTCTATGATACAAAGAAAAGGATTGGCAATAAAAATTTGTTGATTTTATGATTCCGGACTCTAATTCTAGGATTTCTTGGAGAAACTGGAAGCACCGGTCACCCGAATTCCTTTTAACCTGGGCTCTCCTTTGTAATGTACGGAACTAGCACCAGAGGCTTCTACTGTAATTGCATTGCTGATGCTCATCTGCACATCCGAAGCACCTGAGGCATTGATATCAGCTTCTCCTGCATTCAAATCATAGCCCTTAAAACTGGAAGCGCCACTGGCCTGTACCTTAATACGTTCCGCTTTGCCGGTCAGTCTGCAATCAGATGCGCCGGTCAAAGAAAACTGTGCATTATTCAACTGTAATTCCCCTTTAAAGTTACTGGCACCCGATAAAATAACTTTGAGATCATCTGATTTCAGAACGCCGGCAACTACTAAATCGCAGGCACCCGAAACATTGACTGACTCCAGCTTGTCAACAGAAACATAGGCCTTTGCCTTGGGATTCGCCATCCTATTTCCCCACACATTTTTGTATTTAAATGAAACATAGAGGGTATTGCCACGGACTTCAGTAATAATAGATTCTTTATAATCTTCTGAAGATGCACTTACGGCAACACCGGTTTCGTTACCCTGCGTAACATAAATATCAATGCCACCTTCTGCCTGAATAGCACTAAAGCTGCCAACTTTCCTTCTTTCAGCATTGGCATCCTTGACAGTATGAATCGTTTCCTGTGCCTGCACCAGGGTGGCGAGTCCGAGCGCCACTGATAGTAAAAAGTATTTCATGATTTTATTTTTATGTTGAACGAACGCTGGAGAGAAAAGTTACAACTTTTATATTATTTGGTTATTGTTTACCTTTGCACTGAATTCCCGGGGTGCGGATCTAACCGATTCTGCTGAGATAATACCCGTTGAACCTGAACAGGGTAATGCCTGCGAAGGGAAGGTGTCCTTCCTCCTTGCTGTCTTTTCCTGTTCCTATTGTTAACTTTTAAAGCTGTAACATGAAAAAGTTATTAGGAACAATGCTTTTTATGGCTGTTAGCTGTATTTCTACAGCTCAAACCACTCTCTCCGATCGCTTTACCGGCATCGTTAAAGATGCTAGAACCCGGCAGCCCATTCCAGGTGCCAGCGTCTGGATTGGCAACAAACTCCTCATCACTGACGAAAAAGGAGTTTTTGAAGTTTCCACGAATGGAGCCGGCGGTAAAAAATTAGTAATCGCTTCTACCGGATATTTCAACATCCAGCTAGAAAAATTTTCTATCAGTTCTGCCACTATGGAGTGGTTTCTCAACCCTGTAGTTGAATCATTGCAGCCCCTTGAGGTAACAGCTGTCCGGGCTTCCGACAGGGCTCCCTTTGCTAAAAGCAACATCTCCAAGGAAGAACTGAAAAAACTCAATTTGGGAATGGACATACCCTATGTTCTTAACCAACTTCCCTCCGTAGTTGTCAATTCCGATGCCGGTAATGGTGTGGGATATACCGGCATCCGCATCCGTGGCTCTGATGCCACCCGTATCAACGTTACACTGAATGGTATCCCTTACAATGATGCAGAAAGCATGGGTACTTTTTTCGTTAACCTGCCGGACTTCACCTCTTCAGTGAACAGTATACAGGTGCAAAGAGGTGTGGGCACTTCCAGTAACGGACCCGCCGCTTTTGGAGCTTCTGTTCATTTGTCAACCAACGATATCAAAGAGAAACCATATCTGGAGTTCAATAACAGCATCGGATCCTTCGGCACTTTCAAACATACCCTGCAAGGAGGTACCGGAGTCATCGGCAAATATTTTACGATCGATGGCCGAGTGAGCAGCATTCGCAGCAATGGATACATTGACCGCGCTTCCAGCGATCTTCGCTCTTTTTTCGTGGGTACATTATTCCGTAAAGGAAAAACGAGTATCCGATTCAATGTATTCTCGGGCAATGAAAAAACCTACCAGGCCTGGTATGGTGTTCCGGAAACCATGCTGTCATCCAACCGTCGTTTCAATCCCGCGGGAACTGAGAAACCCGGTGAACCCTACGACAACCAAACAGATAACTACCAGCAAACCCACTACCAGCTCTTCTTCAACCAACAATTGAAAAACAACTGGACCCTCAATACCACCTCATTCTTAAGTCGTGGGAAGGGTTACTATGAAGAATACAAGGCGGATGAGCCATTTGTTAAATATGGCCTTTCTCCGTTCACCAGTGGAGGAATCACTTATATCAACACAGACCTGGTGCGGCAATTGTGGCTGGACAATTATTACTATGGTCAACTTTTTACGCTGCAAAAAAAGGAAGAAACTAAAGAAGTAACATTTGGTGGAGGACTCACTCGATACGATGGTGATCACATCGGCAGGCTGCCCTGGTTGCAAAGGGGTACACAACCGGCCAATTATCGCTTCTACGATCTGCCCGCCTTTAAAAATGATGCTCATCTTTACATCAAGTGGCAACAAAATTTCAGCAGTCGCTGGAAGGGATTTGCTGATCTGCAGCAGCGATTGGTGCGTCACGTAATGGATGGTTTCCGCAACAACCCTACCCTCCGAGTAGATCGTTCTTTTTCTTTCTTCAACCCAAAATTAGGGTTGAGCTATCAAAATGGTGGTACGCAGGCATTTCTGAGTTTTGCCGTGGCAAACAAAGAGCCCAACCGCGACGATTTTCAGGCGGGGATTACATCTCAACCAAGAGCAGAACGTTTGCTGGACTGGGAAGCGGGCTGGTTGCACCGCACTGAAAGAAGTTTTATTGGAGCTACTTTCTTCTATATGGATTACAGAGATCAATTGGTGTTAACCGGACAAATCAATGATGTAGGTGCATATACGCGAACAAATGTTCCACGTAGTTTCCGAACAGGCATCGAATTAGAAGGGGGATTTCGCCTACTTCCCTCTTTGCAAATGAACGGGAACATCACCATCAGTCAAAACAAAATCAAACAATTCACTGAATTCATTGACAACTATGACACAGGTGACCAGGATAAAATTGTTCACCGCAGCAAAGACATCTCTTTCTCTCCACCGGTGACTTCCAATGCCACGCTCAACTGGAAGCCATTGCCCACATTGGAACTCGAGTGGCTGCATAAATTTGTGGACAGGCAATTTCTGGACAATACTTCCAATACTGCCAGACAAATTGCGGCCTTCTATGTACAAGACATCCGTATTAATTGGAAGGTTCCTGTTAAACAATTTAAGGAGACCAGACTGGTGTTGCAGGTATTCAATTTGTTGAACAGACAGTATGCACCTAATGGATATACCTATCCTTATGTGAGTGGGGGAAGTTTAGTTGCTGACAATTATTTTTATCCGGTGGCAGGTACACACGTGATGGCAGCCTTGAACATCAACTTCTGATAACAAGCTATAATGATATTAGCCGGGAAAATTTTCTTTCCAGGCGAGCATGCCACCCGTAACATTGATTACATTGACGAAGCCGGCAGCGGATAAAATATGACAGGCTTGTCCGCTTCGATTCCCACTGCGACAATACAAATAAACAGGTTCATCTTTCCATTCATCAATGGCATCGGTCTGCATCATCTGCACTTGTCCGAGTGGCAACAACAAACCACCGATGTTGAAGTCTGCGTGTTCATGGTGTTCACGTACATCAACCAGGTGTATTTTTTCACCCCGGTCGAGCATGGCTTTTAATTCTTGTACACTAATGGTTTTCATAATAAAAAATTAGGGATGATAAGGTGAGTGAGAAGAATCAGCAGCAGCCGGAGGTGTGGTACTGATGAATAGATCCATGAGCTGACCCTGTTTCATTTTATTGGGCAAACGGAAGCCACTCAGGTCGAGTGAATCCGATAGTGCTGCCGGAGATTGGCGAACGATAAAGGAGGAAGAAGAATCATTGATGGCATTCAAGGCTACAACTGCTCCTACATTGATGCTCATTCCCTGCAACATCAGTTTAGCCGCTTCAAGGGTGAGTCCCACCAGTTGTGGAACCTCCACTTCTCCATTTCCTTCTCCACTACCTAAAACAAAATTAATTACTGTACCGGTAGGAATTTTTGTTCCGGGAGCAATGGGATTGTCACCCAGTAATTGTTGCAGAACTGCGTTGCGGGCGATATCGGGACGATAGGAAATATTGCCCATTTTTAATCCAAGGCTAAGCAGAAACATTTCAGCACTTTTCAGGGAGAAGCCCGCCAAATTGGGCATTTCCACTTGTGGTGCAATGGTGCGATTGATGGTCAGATAAATGGTTCTCCCTGTTTTAACAATCGACTCTGCTTCCGGAATTTGCCTAACAACGGCTTGCTTGGCCATTGTGTCAATAAAAACAGAATCTTGAATTACTACTTCGAGTCCGCTAGCTTCCAGGGTTTTGATGGCAGCCCGAATATTTTGTCCGGTAACGGCGGGTACTTTCTGCGTTTTACCAAAGCCCGTAAGCCACGCAAGTGAGCCGAAGAATAAGAAAACCAAAATGATGACGAGCAGCATTGCAAAAAGCATGTTGACCCACAAGGGTTTGCGTGTAATTTGCTCGATCCATTTTTTCATAGCCTGCTTCAGTTGTGGCAATAATAAAGTTAAAACATTTGAATCCTATACTTCGATTTATCGGTTCAGGGCTTCTTCAATCAGTTCCCCATAAAAGCTTGTCAGGTTCCACCCCATGGCTTTTACCTGTTGGGGTATTACGCTGGCAGCACTTTGTCCCGGCACCGTATTCACTTCCAACATGTAAGGCTGTTGGTATTTGTTGCTGTAAATAAAGTCAATGCGTACCACACCACGACAATTCAACACTTCATACACTTTTCTGGCGGCGGCTTCCAATTGCTGCTGCATGGGGGGAGTAATTTCTGCGGGAGTGATTTCTTTGCTCTTTCCCTGGTATTTGGCTTCGAAATCAAAAAATTCATTGTGATTACCCTGCCCAACATCCTTTGGTTAGTTTAATCAGTGCGATCGCAGTAGCGAATTCTGATGGAGATATTCAAATGTTACAATATACCGATAGCAACCCCAAACGGCACTGGTTCAGTCTAATTATTAGGCTGAAATCCTTAC
>JBJTTC010000146.1:0-4371 GCA_046079965.1 Sediminibacterium sp.
GAGCACCTTCGAATGCTAGTGGCAGCATAACTAAATCGCTATCACGCACGGAAATAGTTTAATTTTATGTAAGGGCTCAGCGCCCCACTATCAATTTTCATTCATGAAGTATTTGAAAAGAAAAATGACCGCTCCAGGGTGTTGTTTCTTACTTATAATGTTTTCATTCTATAGCACCCATGCGCAACAGTTAACTCCCGGCTACAACAGGGAAGAGTTGGCAGAAATCTTGTCAGTGTCAGTAAGAACGGGTAGTGGAATCCGTTATTTCACGGATAGTAATTACGTTCATTCACCTACTCGTTTTAAGCGAACGTATAGTTCACCTGAGTTGGGACTGATGAACAAATGGGAATTATGGACTGACGGGAAGACAACAGCCGTGATAACAGTTCGTGGCACCGTGCCCGAACCTGATAGCTGGCTGGTGAACTTTTATGCGGCTATGATACCTGCAAAAGGTACTATTGTATTGCCGGGTGCTGATACCGTGCATTATCAGGTAGCCGATCATCCACGGGCAGCGGTTCATGTTGGCTGGATGGTTAGTACTGCCTATCTCTCCAGGGACATTCGACCACGGCTTGATTCGCTTTTTGCAAAGGGATACCGACAGTTATATATCACGGGCCACAGTCAGGGCGGAGGTATCTCTTATCTGTTAACGGCCTTCCTGCGCCAGCAGCAAAAAAAAGGCGAACTCCCGGCGGACTGGCAGATGAAAACGTATTCGACAGCTGCCCCCAAGCCCGGCAATTTATTTTTTGCCTACGATTATGAAGCAGCAACAGCAGGCGGCTGGGCCATGAATGTGGTGAATGCGGCCGATTGGGTGCCTGAGTTACCCATTACAGTTCAAACAGTAGCTGATGCCAATGATGTCAATCCATTTAATGGCGTGGATGAAATGATTAGTAAGCAAAAAATTCCGACTCGCTGGGCAGCCAGGTATGTGTACAATAGAATTGAAAAGCCAACCCGAAGAGCCCAAAGAAATTTTGAAAAGTACCTGGGAAAATTATTAGGCAAAAGGGTAGAAGGAAAATTACAAGGGTTGCAGGTGCCGGCATTTGTGCATAGCTCTAATTATGTAAGGACCGGACTCACCGTTGTTCTGCAACCTGATGCTGCTTATTATAGCAGATTTCCTGATAGTGACAAACAAATCTTTGTGCATCATTTTCATCATCCCTACATCTACCTGGTCAAGAAAGAATTGCTCGAGAAACCGGTCACTGCGGTAGCTACACCGGAGTAAAAAACCTTATTGTTGTTGACTCAAGGTGGGATAGCGAATACCTAATTGTTCCAGGTAGCTATTGTATTTCGTTGGGTCGTAATAAAATGGTTTCATCTTTTCACGATGCTTTTCCATGATTTCTTTATTCAAATAAACCGGTGGTGGATCTTTCGCAGAAATGAAGGGAATATATCGTTGGTTTTTAGTCTGAACATTGGAGAAGTAATCTTTTGCCTGTGTTAGGATGGCGGGGTTGGTAAATAAATCTATCAATGTTAGTGCTGTTGCTTTGGCGCCCGCAACACATCCTTTGTGTGCAATGGGAGTGGCCATTGCTATGGCATCACCCCAATGATGTCCTTTTGTCCCTTGAATATTAGCCGGGTAGCGAAGAACGATGGTCGGAATATTCCAGGAAATATCAGCAATATCATCTGAACCTCCACCCCAGGAAAAAGCAACTGATCCCTTTAGGGTATCAATAGTTTTTCTCATTCCCTTGATTGGCCTGCCCTGGTTATCTTTTTCCGGCGCCTCTAAAAGTTTTTGAACTGCCAGCGCCAGTTGTTCATCTTCTTCCGACCATGTCGGCATACCCACCCGCAATATATTTTTGTACATGGTTTCTGCCAGGGGTTTGTTGAAATGCCCGGGCCAGGCAGTCCCCAGAATATTGTAGGACATTTTAGTATCAGTCATCATAGCTGCACCTTGAGCTATTTTAATTCCCGATTGATAATTTTTGAAAATGTCATCGTATGTCCTTTCCCTAAAGTAGTACCATACACTTGCTTTGGAGGGAACAACATTGGGTTGATCACCCCCATCACGAATAACATAATGAGATCGCTGGGTTGGCTTTAAGTGTTCCCGCTTGAAATTCCAACCCACATTCATTAGTTCAACTGCATCCAATGCACTCTTCCCTCTCCACGGAGCTCCGGCTGCATGGGCTGCATCCCCCTCGAAATCAAAATTCACACTTACTAAACCGTTTCCACCATTGTCTCCATAATCAGTTGAAAAATCGCTGCTTACATGTGTGAATATACAGGCATCAACATTTTTAAAATAGCCATCACGAATATACCATGCTTTACTTGCGACTAACTCTTCGGCAACGCCCGGCCAAATGACAAGCGTACCGGGCATCTTATTTTCTTCCATTATTTTCTTTACTGCTATGGCAGCAAAAATAATTACAGCCTGTCCGGAATTATGTCCCTCTCCGTGGCCGGGAGCACCATCGACAATAGGAGATCGAAAAGCAACACCCGGTTTTTGAGAGGCCTTGGGGATACAATCTATGTCACTGCCCAAAGCAATTACAGGACTTCCAGAGCCCCATTTTGCCATCCATGCAGTTGGTATGCCTGAAATTTCTTTTTGAATTTCGAACCCATTTTTTGAAAGTATATCAGTCAGGTAACGAGATGTTTCAAATTCCTGGAAGCCGAGTTCACCAAAACTGAACACCATATCTACCATCTCCTGAATATTCTTTGCTTTTAACTGAACATGTTCCAGTGCAGTTTTCTTCAAGGATTCTTTCCAGAGCGAGTCTTGCTTTTTCTGTGCCCATAGCAAAGTGGGGAAAAGGACTACGATGAATGCAAATAGATTTTTTTTCATATAGAGGAGTTGAAATAAAACTGTTCAGGTAAATGTAAATAAATAATTGGGTGTTGTTTTAATTTCATTTATCCCTTTTATTAAGTTTTCATCACAAACTTTAAATTTATTGTCATATTTCACTAACTTTCTAAAAACTATTCAATATGTACCGCCGCTTAACAAGTTTTTTATTGATTGCTTTTTTATTAACCTTCCAGCAAAATGAATTGCAAGCCCAAATCAAAGACAACCGACCCATCATCGGGCGCTGGGATCTTACTGTTCAGATGGATCGGGTAGCTCCTTCCTGGCTGGAAGTGAAATTATCCGGGCTAAAAACATTGGTGGGTTATTTTGTGGCGGAAGGCGGAAGCGCCCGCCCCATTGCTGAAGTGACATATGACAATGGGAAGGTTAGTTTTTCAATTCCCACTCAGTGGGATAAAAGCAATAGCCCTTTGGTTTTTGAAGGGGTAGTTGAAAATGATCAATTGAATGGATTCATCACGACACCCAAGGGTGCTCGGTATCCTTTTTCCGGTGTTCGAGCTCCTTTGCTGAATAGAACTGCGCCCATTGAATGGGATAAGCCGATTCAACTCTTTAATGGTAAAAACCTAGATGGCTGGCACATGTCAGGTAAAGAGCAACAGTGGGTGGCTGAAAATGGCATCCTGAAAAGTCCGCGTTCAGGTTCCAATATCATCTCGGATGCGCAGTTCACAGATTTTAAATTACACATAGAATTTCGGTATCCGGCCGGCAGCAATAGCGGTGTTTATCTGAGAGGTCGGTATGAAGTGCAGGTAGAAGACAACTATGGACTGGAGCCTTCCTCTACTTTGTTTGGAGGTGTATATGGATTCCTTACGCCCAATGAAATGGCAGCTAAAAAGCCCGGTGAATGGCAGACATATGATATCACGCTCATCGGAAGAAGGATAACTGTCATTGCCAATGGCAAAGCCATTATAGTTGATCAGATCATACCGGGTATTACCGGAGGCGCACTTGATAGCAAGGAAGGTGAGCCGGGCCCCATTTATTTGCAGGGAGATCATGGTCCGGTTGAGTACAGAAACATTGTATTAACGCCTGCGAAATAGTGAACTTACTCCGAGCATTGGGTAACATCATTGTCTTGCCATTCATTGCATTGGTAAGGATATATCAATATGGCATTTCTCCATTGATGGGTCCGAAATGTAGATATACGCCTACTTGTTCTCAGTATACGGTAACCGCACTTCAAAAGCATGGTCTTTTTAAAGGGGGTTGGCTGGCCATTAAGCGCATCAGCAGTTGTCGCCCGGGTGGCGGGGAAGGATATGATCCTGTCCCGGAGGAATAATTATTTTTTGATGGGCTGTGTGAGTACTTCCAGCTTGCCGATGGTTTCCCTGATTTCACGAATGCTGTAGAATCGATATACTTCGGGTGCCGCTCCGTCTTTTGCATAAGCGGATGTCATCTTATGATAAGGTCCTACGATTTCAGCTTCGATGTTAGTTGTGATC
>JBJTTC010000147.1:0-14339 GCA_046079965.1 Sediminibacterium sp.
GTTTCTTGTTTGTTCCGAACCCTGAATAATGGAGTTTCGAGAATATATACATGTTCATGTTTCACCAGATCCGGAAAGAATTGTAGGAAAAAAGTCATCAACAACAATCGAATGTGAGATCCATCTACATCAGCATCTGTAGCAATAATAACCTGGTTGTACCTAAGTCCTTCAAGTCCGTCTTCAATATTCAAAGCATGCTGTAGCAAGTTGAATTCTTCATTTTCATATACTACTTTTTTTGAAAGTCCGAATGAATTCAATGGTTTGCCTCGAAGACTGAAAACGGCCTGGGTATCTACATTTCTTGATTTGGTGATGCTACCACTGGCACTATCACCTTCTGTAATAAAAAGGGTAGACTGATTTTGAAGGGCAATGAATTCTTCCTTGTTTTTGGCAGGAGGATCCTCATTGAAATGAACCCGGCAGTCACGTAATTTTTTGTTATGAAGGTTGGCTTTCTTGGCTCTTTCATTGGCCAGTTTTTTTATACCTGCCAATTCCTTTCTTTCCCGTTCGTTTTGTTCTATTCTTTTCTTAAGCGCATCTGCAACAGAGAGATTGCGGTGCAAAAAATTGTCCAGTTCTTTGGCGAGGAAATCCAGAATAAAGTTTTTCATGGTGGGTCCCCCTTCGAAAACTGCTACAGAGCCCAACTTAGTTTTTGTCTGGCTTTCGAACACTGGTTCCTGTACCCTCACCGAAAGGGCTGCAACTATGCTGGTTCGAATATCCGATGCTTCGTAATCTTTTTTGAAAAAATCTCGAATTACTTTCACATATGCTTCGCGGAATGCTTGTTGGTGAGTGCCTCCCTGCGTCGTATATTGGCCATTGACGAAGGAGAAAATATCTTCTCCGTAATCGTTGTTGTGGGAAATTGCCACCTCAATGTCTTCACCTTTCAGATGAATGATCGGATACCTCAGTTCATCTGCAGAAGTTTTCTTTTCCAGCAAATCGAAGAGTCCGTTTTTGCTGACAAATTTTTTACCATTGAAAAAGATTTGCAATCCGGCATTCAAGTAACAATAGTTCCAAAGCAGGTTTTCTATGTATTCATTCTTAAAGTCAAAGTGACGAAATACCTGGTCATCCGGTAAAAACTCAACCAGGGTACCATTGGATTCCTGTGAGGCAGATTCTTTGTGGTCTTTCAGCAAAATCCCCCTTTCAAATTCTGCTGTTTTTTGTCTTCCCTCCCTATAAGCAGTAACACGAAAATGCTGACTCAGTGCATTGACAGCTTTTGTTCCCACGCCATTCAACCCCACACTTTTCTGAAATGCCTTGCTGTCATATTTGGCACCCGTATTGATTTTACTCACAACATCTACGACCTTACCCAGCGGAATTCCCCTGCCATAATCCCTTACGGTGACCATTTTAGCAGTAATTCCAATTTCTATCTGCCTGCCATATCCCATGGTATATTCATCGATGCAGTTATCCAATACCTCTTTCAGTAAAACGTAAATGCCATCATCCGGGGCAGCCCCATCACCGGTTTTTCCTATGTACATACCCGGTCTGAGCCGGATGTGTTCGCGCCAGTCGAGTGATTTTATCGAGGATTCATCGTATTCATTTCCAATCTGCAGTACAGCCATGGCTATTCGTTCAATTTTGGGTACGTTCAAAGGGTACAAATCTAAACACCTGTTCGGGCAGCACAATTTTTCTTTTCTACAAATGCCTTTTTTATGTGGATAAACAGTTTGCAAAGACATTGGATTCTTATTGAATGCTTGGAAAATGTAATTTTAATTATCCCGGACATTAACAATCATATCATCACTGACCTTACTGAAATGGCGCATCTGGCAGCCATTCGAGAGGAAGAAAATGAACATTTTCGATCTTTTTTAGAAACACAGGATGGGGAGAGTACCGATGCCCTTGTTTTTTCTTTGCAGGAAAATGTGAGCAAGAAGGTAGATTGCAGGCGATGTGGTAATTGTTGCAAAAGCCTCATGATCGTTGTTACAGAGGATGAATTACATCGGGTAGCTGAATTGACCCATTCAACCCCAAAGGATTGGAGGGAAAAAAATATTGAGGAAGGTCTTTCCGGAAAAATGATTCTGAATACCATTCCCTGCCTTTTTTTGTCCGAACGCCAATGCACCATTTATCCGGATCGATTTGAAGGCTGTAGGGAGTTTCCCGGACTACATTTGCCCGGATTTACCCGACGATATTTCACTCTTATGATGCACTATGATCGATGCCCAATTGTCTTCAATGTGGTAGAGCAATTGAAAAAACATTTGTCCTTTTTTTCTGAGGTAAAGGACTAAGCACGTAACTTTAAATATGCCGGTAGAATTTGGATTGGATGTTATTCTTGATCAGCCACCCAGGTGGAAGCAGGAGGTGTTGGGACTGCTTACGAATCAGGCAGCAACGACACAATATGGACAACCCGGAAGAGAAGCTTTGATGCGACATGGATTTCCGCTCAAATTATTATTTGCTCCCGAACATGGACTGGATACGCGAGGACCCGACGGTGCCCCTATGCCGGATGGAATTGATCCGGTAACCGGACTCCCCGTAAAAAGTATGTACCTCCATTCTTTTACTCCCGATAGGAAAGACCTGGAAACGCTGGACCGCGTTTTGTTTGATGTACCTGATGTAGGGGTTAGATTTTACACTTATCTGTGGTCACTTACTTACCTGATGGAGGCCTGTGCAGCGGCAGGCAAGCCCCTGGTCGTTTTAGATCGTCCCAACCCTATTTCCGGGAATCTTGAACTGGCCGAAGGTCCCTTCATGGTTGAGGAAAATGCTTCTTTCATAGGTCGATGGCCCATACCTGTAAGACATTCCTGCACGCTAGGTGAACTGGCAATATTTTTTAATGAAAAATTCCGCATAGGAGTTGATTTGGAAATTATTCCCTGCAGAGGATGGAAGCGACTTCATTTTCAACCCGAATGGGGAACACCTTTTATCCCACCCTCTCCAGCCATACAAAGTTTTGAAGGTAGTTTGCTCTACCCGGGATTGTGTTTTCTGGAAGCAACCAATGTCAGTGAGGGCAGAGGAACGCCGGATCCCTTTACCATTCTTGGCGCTCCCTGGTTAGATGCCGGTCTCCTGGCCAAGCGCTTGTATGATTTGGAATTGGATGAGGTATCTATGAATCTCATCGAATTCATTCCGACAGCAGGAAAATATGCCGGTACGATGTGCAAAGGAATTCAATTTAACATTCAGGATCGGCCGCATTTTCAACCCGTTTTTTGGGGCTGTCTTGTTTTGAAAATCATTCATGATCTTTTTCCCGAACATTTCCGTTGGGAGCCATACCCAACATTGGCGAACCCCAGCGGTTCTCACCATTTGAACCGTTTATTTGGGCAAAACAACAGTGAGGAATTATTTCGTCAACCCCTGCCATCTTTCCTGCAACAATTAACAGGACTAACCAAGGTACCGGAATGGAAGGAACAAGTATTTAATCATTTAATATATTGATATACAATAATATACATTAATTATTTGAAAATAAATATCAGTTAAATTGATGAAGCGTTTTTATTTGATTTGTCCCTTTTTGTTTGGGTTGATTTGTTTTTCTTCTTCTGAAGCGCAACAAGAAGAATTGTTTTCCCCTACTTTGATGGTTTCACATACCGGCAAATCCAGCCTCAGGGGAATTTCTGTTGTAGATGACAACCTGGTATGGGTTTCGGGTAGTAAAGGAACCGTTGGAATAACCCTCGATGGCGGCAAGAACTGGAAATGGTTGCAGCCAAAGGGATATGAAAAACGTGATTTCAGGGATGTGCAGGCTTTTGACAGATTCACCGCATTGGTCATGGCGGTGGGTGAACCTGCCATTGTTCTTCGTACGACTGATGGAGGGGACAATTGGCAGGAGGTATTTTTTGATGACCGTGCAGGAATGTTTCTGGATGCCATGTACTTCCGGGATGAAATGAATGGGATGATTATTGGTGATCCTATCAGACAAATTCCATTTGTTGCAACCACCGGAGACGGTGGACTAAGTTGGCGGACTATCACTGTACAAAGCGGAGTGGGAAGTCCGATTTTACTGGATTCCGGTGAGGCATTTTTTGCTGCAAGTGGGTCAAACTTACAATTGATGCATAAAGGGACAATTCGCAATGGTTTAATGGTAACAGGTGGCAGCAGATCTCGCCTGATTCATACCGATGGACAATTTGTATTCGAATTACCCTTCATACCGGGAGGTTCATCCAGGGGCGCCAATGCAATATCAATGCGTAATTCATCTCAGGGCATAATTGTGGGAGGGGATTTCTCTTCCGATACTGCTTCCTCCAATAACTGTCTGCTCATAAATTTATCGAAGAAAAAAAAGGATGCACCCATTTTTAAGCGCCCTCAAATTCCTCCCTCCGGTTACCGTTCCAGCGTGCAATACTTATTTGGAAATACCTGGATTACCTGCGGAACTTCCGGCATTGACGTTTCGGATGACAATGGAATAAACTGGCGAGTGATTGCCAAAGACAGTTATCATGCCATTGGTTTTTCATTCCGGGGAAAATATGTTTTTATGGCAGGAAGTGGTGGTCGGGTGGCTAAGTTGCTGGTTCGGTGACGTGGGGGTAAAAAAATGTGTACAAATCATATCCAGAGGCCTTGAAAAGTTTTTCATTAACTTTATAACAATTGAAAGCAGATGAAAAAGTTTCAGGTAATCATTCAATTTATAATGGACGATGAGTTCATGACACTTGTTCCATCCCACCGAACATACATCAATCACCTCATCAACAAAGGGGTGATTGTAAGCTATGGTGTTAGTATGGAAAGCCATACTTGTTGGATTACAGTGCATGCGAATAACAAAAAAGAGGTTACATCAATCTTAAAAAAATCACCCTTGAATAAATATTGGACTATTGAAATTGAGGAACTATTTGTTTATGATAGCCAACAGTATCGACTACCCATTGTTCAATTGAATTAAGAAAAGATTTTTTTGGGTAAATAACGGGCAAATCCTATTTTTGCCCTCCCTAAATGGGAGCATAGCTCAGCTGGTTTAGAGCATCTGCCTTACAAGCAGAGGGTCCGCGGTTCGAACCCGTGTGCTCCCACCCAAACCCTTCCTTCGGAGGGTTTTATTTTTTATTTCTCTTTATATGGACACCACCTATTTTTTTTCATCTATTCACAACTACCCAACTGCTGATTTGGATCCTTTAAAAGAACAGGAAACAGAGGTTTTGGTCTTGCTGGACAAAGGATACCAGCTGATAGTGTGGAATGATGAAGTAAATACTTTTGAGTGGGTCATTGAAACCTTAATCGAAGTATGTGGTCATGAACGCATCCAAGCCAAACAATGTGCCTGGTTAATACATACCTGTGGAAAATATGCAGTAAAAGAGGGTGATTATGATACCCTTAAACCCATGTGCGACGCAATCACTGAAAGAGGTATTGGAGCTACCCTTGAATCCGCTGCCTGATTTATGTTTATTTTACGGTATGTCCCTTCATATTTTGAATGAAAAACTTTGGTTTCCCCCGGTAAAAGAATCTATGGAGGACGGATTACTGGCCATCGGAGGTGATCTGAGTCCTGAAAGATTATTACTGGCTTATCGATCCGGTATTTTTCCCTGGTACAATGATGACTTACCTCTTTGGTGGTCTCCGGACCCAAGATTTGTCCTGTTCCCCGAGGAAGTAGTTGTTCATAAAAGTATGAGATCAGTGTTGAAAAATTCAAATTTTCAGTGGACAGTCAATCGGGCATTTTCGGATGTAATTCACCAGTGTAGCAGCATGGATCGCCGGAACCAGGATGGCACCTGGTTGAATGTAGCATTGATTGCATCCTTCCTCGATTTGCATAAATCAGGCCATGCCCATAGTGTAGAAGTTTGGCAAGACAACCAGTTGGTAGGTGGATTGTATGGAATGAAAATAGGAAATGTTTTCTGTGGGGAAAGTATGTTCAGTAAAGTCAATAACGCAAGTAAATTCGGTTTTCTACAATACGTTGAATCTCTCTGGCAAGAGGGAATAAAACTCATCGATTGTCAAGTCTATTCCGAGCACCTGGCTTCACTCGGAGCCCGTATGATTGATAGAGAAAAATTTTTGGAATACTTACTACCTTTTAGCAACTAACCGTTTCCATACATTGCCTGTACGTCCCTGACAATTCTTTCCATGTCATGGTCCTTACCAAAACCATCATAAGCTTGTTTGAGGTTGCTGCCGAAAACAAAGGCAACTCCCTGCCAGAACGCAGCCGTCATGAAACCCTTGTATTCTTCAATGATTTCATAACAATTGTTTCCAGTCTGGCGATTAATGAGCTTCATTAATACTTTCCCCTGGTACACTGATAATTTGGTCAACTTATCTGTGAACTCTCTTTTGAGTTCTTTTTCTCTGGCACGAATAATTTTCTTTCTCTCCTTTTTATCGCTCACTTTGACTAGTTGCCCATTGATTTCATTCATGATGCGACTGGCTGCAATGGCATATGGATAGGTTACGTAAACAGCATTTCTGAGTCGTGTCCATTCGGCCCAGTACTTTTTCTGTTCTTTGGTAAGTTGGGTGAATACGGTAACAGGAGGAAGTATGCTATACGGTATGGTATCGCCATTTACATCAACCATGGCATATACCTTAAGTGTATCCAATTCACCTGTCTGGGCAGACACCCGTGCAGTTAGAATTGCCAGAAAAAGGGGCAGAACGAATTTATATGTGGTGCAGCGTGTTAAATGCATGTTACTTCTAAGACAGATTATATAAGTTTAATGCTGCCTCCTGTATAAAGGTAACCCAAAAAAATAGTTAACTAACTGAAGATAATTTTTTTTGTGCCCTTTGGAGCACAGCCATCAGGAAACCTGTTACCATAAGAAGGGTTCCCATCCAAAGCAGGTTGATCATAGGAAATTCGTAAACTTTCAGAGTCAGCAGACTGGTGATGGAAGCACTTTGTTTCACACCAATTTCTAAAATTCCCTTCTTTTCATCTACTACTTTATTGAAAGAGACGGCTAGATTTTGAGCAATGACTGTATCCGTTATTGGGCGCCATTGGGTTCCGTTGATTGCCATTCCCGGTGTTAGTGGGTAACGACCTCCGTTTTTTGCTTCCACTGTCATGTTGAGGAACAGTGCCATTTCACCGGGCTGAAACAAATGCTGTCGGGAGGATGGATTAACGGAAACGGAATCCAGTCGCATCCAGCCACTACCATAAAAGAGAGTATCACCCACCTGAATATTCCGTGGCAGAAAACGGCTGGTATCTGTCTGGTCTGTGTCTTGAAATGAAGTGATGTAAACAAAAATATCCTTGTTCCAATAGTGTCTGGCGGCAGGGTTGGCAGCAAAACCTTCCCCCCCCTTATTTTGTTTCATTACGTCGGGATATAGGCTAAACCTCTCGCCCCCCTGCTTGCTTTCAAAGGCAATGTCAAAGAATCTTTTTTTATCTGTCTCTCTAATGCTATCTGCCTTGTAGGTTACCCAATACTTTCCCATGTCGGTGCGTACCCCTTTGAAGAGGGTGATATTTTCTGCCGGGTCTCCGGCTGCACTTTTTTTATTGTCTGATGATAGAGGCGTTATACCGGTTGTGTTCCAACTAAGCACTGTTTTTTTCGATGAGGAAATGAGGATACCCACCATCATTAAACCAAAGCCCAGGTGTGCTACAGAGGCTCCCGCGGCTCTGATTTTTCCTTTTAATACGAGCCAAATGTATGATGTGTTGGCGATGACTGAATAAATTGCAGCAAAGAGTGCGAAGTGAATCGCCCATTGAAATCCGGGACCTTTTTTTATATAATTGATATCTCCGATCGAGCTGATCAAGAGACTGATCAATAATGCCAGAATTGTAGGAAGCCAAATTTTTTTTCCCAAATAGCTGCGGGGGGTTGTTTTGTATTTCAGGTATTGTGTTACTGCTGTAAGTAATCCAATGACTATCGCAACGAAAACCTGTACTTGGTTGTAAGCAAATTCTACATCTTCCGGAGGTGCTATCTGGGTATGAAATATCTTATTGATCACCGGCACAGAAGTTTGTGCAATGATGATCATCCCTGAAAGAAACAAAACAAGTGATCCTATGAATAACCAGAATTCCCTGCTGTAGCTATCTTCTTCCTTTTGAGGCGCAGCAAGAGATCGATAGCGGTAAAGAAAGAGTCCGATGGCAGGAAGAAAAAAA
This sequence comes from Sediminibacterium sp., assembly GCA_046079965.1. GTDB lineage: Bacteria > Bacteroidota > Bacteroidia > Chitinophagales > Chitinophagaceae > Sediminibacterium. The sequence goes on from JBJTTC010000147.1 coordinate 8,225, forward strand.
ACAAGAACAAAAAGTACCAATTGTGTATTCATCTCCAGATCGGTAAAAGCATGAACTGAGGTATCTCCGAGTATGCCGCTGCGGGTCAAAAAGGTAGAATAAAGAATGAGACAAAAAGTAAGGATATAGAAAAAATAGGTAGCACGGAGTGAATATCCGGAGTGCTGAAAAATAAGATTGGCATGTAGTCCGGCTATTAAAATAAGCCAAGGTACTAGTGACGCATTTTCCACCGGATCCCATGCCCAGTATCCTCCAAAAGTCAGGCTTTCATATGCCCAGGCTGCCCCCATCATTACACCTAGTCCCAACACAGCAGCAGAGAATCCTGCCCAGGAGAGAGCCGTTTTGGTCCATCCGTCTTTATTGCTCATCAAACCATTCAAAGCCAAAGCAAATGGAACAAGGGTGGAAGCAAAGCCAAGGAATAGGACCGGAGGATGAATGACCATCCAGTAATTCTGCAACAATGTATTTAATCCTTTTCCATCACTCAATAAATTCAGGTACTCGGGGTTGCGGAAGATGGGGGCTTCGGTATCCAGTCTTAGTAGGATAAAGGGATTGCTGCCTACTTTGTTCCCCCAGAAATAAAGTCCAATCAACATGGTTGACAGGCAAAACTGGGCAAAATTGAGAACGCCCATTACTCCATTCTCCCATGCCGAACGACGGGCAATGAATACCCATCCAAGAACGCAGTGCCAGAATGCCCACAACATGAAACTTCCCTCCTGCCCTTCCCAAAAGCAACTCAACAGGTATTCCAATTGCAAACTTCTGTCGCTGTGGCTATATGCATACTTGTATTCGAAATAATGATGGGAAATAATGTAATAGAGGGTGCCAAACATGGCAAGAATACTTACCGTTTCAATGGCAAAAGCAGATTTCGCCAGGCGATTCCAGCTTAATTTTTCTTCTTCTGTTTTGCTAAAAAATCCAGCTTTGAAATATGAAATGCTGGCGACCAGAGAACTGATCAGAAATAAGAGGGTAAAAAAATGTCCAATCTGACCGGGTAAAAGATGCTCTCCAATGTAATTCATTCCTTTGTAACTTATGGAAGGTGACTTCAAGCTTTAAGATGCTGCAGGGACAATGGTTTGGTTGGGAGCATCTTTGTATTTTGATGGACACTTCATTAAGATATCCTTGCACTCAAATTGCCCATCAACCACTTTCCCTTTTAACACCAACCGGTCACTTTTTTCCATATCGGTTGGTTTGTTGTTTCGGTAAATCACTTTGATGCTGGTTCCCAAAGAATCTATGGCGGTGAAACTAAGGTAGTTCGGATTTTTTATCGGGTTGTATTCGATGGGGTGTGATTTGTCAATTTTGGCAATCAGATTGACAAATTTTCCGGGTCGCTCTTTGGCCGAAGCAATGGTCTCATACGTCGTGAGATCTCCTGTATAGCTGATCAATGCAACAATGGCTGCTGCAATTAAAATCAGTAATGCAATGCTTGTTTTGTTCATGTTTTTCCTCAGAGATGCAAAGTTACTTCAATTTACCGTGATTTGTTGTTTAGGTCAAATTCAATTTAACAATCCTATCTGGAGATTTTGTTGAATTTGTCTGGTACGACTTTCACAGACTTTGAACAAATTGCCCGAATTGTCATTGAAAAAAATGTTTTTACGTCCGTATTGACAAAGCAATTAATTTTGTCGGCTCTCTAAGCTAATCCCATGTCCCTCCATTCGAACTTTGATCCCAACGCGGTGGGTAATATCGAAAACAACATTTTCGGATTACCTTTTTCGGAAGAAGAATCTCAACTCATTATTTTACCTGTTCCCTGGGAGGTAACAGTAAGTTATGGTGCCGGAACTTCCCGGGCTGCAGAACAGATTTTCAAAGTAAGCAAGCAAGTTGACATTTTTGATACGGATGGAGTTGAAGGTTGGCAGCATGGTTTTTATATGCGCCCGGTGGATAAGCGATTGATGATGAAGAGTGATTATTTAAGAAAGGAAGCAGAACTCTATATCAATTACATTTCCAAGGGCGATGTGGTGGAGGAAAACAAATTCATGTGCAAAAGTTTGAAAGAAATCAATGAGGGAAATCTATACATGAATGGTTGGGTATATCAGCAAACAAAAGAATTACTTGAAAAGGGGAAGTTGGTAGCCCTGCTTGGAGGCGATCACAGCACTCCCCTTGGCTATTTAAAAGCACTCTCAGAATACCATGGTGAATTTGGAATACTCCAGATAGATGCACATTGTGACTTGAGAGAAAAATACGAAGGTTTCGACTACTCCCATGCTTCAGTTATGCACAATGCATTGAAAGAAATACCTTCTATTACCAAATTGGTACAAGCCGGTATTAGAGATTATTGTCAGGAGGAATGGCTGGAAATATGCAATAGCAATTACAGAATTGTTACCTATTTTGATCAGGCCATCAAAGCCCGTCAATTCGAAGGGGAAACCTGGAAATCCATTGCAGAGGAAATCATTCAACACCTTCCTGAAAAAGTTTACCTCAGTTTTGATATCGACGGATTGGATCGAAAGTATTGTCCCAATACAGGAACTCCTGTTCCCGGGGGATTCGAACTCGAGGCTATTCTGTACCTGGTAAAAAAATTGATACAAAGCGGTCGCCAACTGATTGGGTTTGATCTGGTGGAGATCAGTGTTGGTCAGACAGACTGGGACAGCAATGTCGGAGCCAGGATCTTATGGCGACTATGTAACATGCTGGTTCACAATCATTCATAATTTTCATTGAAAAAGGAATTTCCTTATATAGTTGTGCTTGCCAACAACATTCGCAAACCGGCTCATTTCATTAGCTGGCTGATGGTACTGATTACGTTGGCATCCGGATTTTATTTTGCAGCTACCCACTTATCACTTGTCGCAGTTCCCGTTCTCGTAATGCTGGCAATGATGATAATTGTTTTGCTTTTTAGTTTGCGCCGGACCAGTGAATCAGGGTTCCCTACTTTTTTTTGGACCATCGTAGTAGGAGCCTTGTGCTGGATTATTTTGCCCGGTGGTTTTTACATCGGAATATTGTTTCTCCTGGCAGCTCTTTTAGAAAAACAATCTCATATTCCTGTAGAGATCGGAATAGATGCCAGCGGTATTACTTTCAATCATTTTCCAACCAAATCACATGCATGGCAACTCATACATCGTTGCCTCGTAAAAGATGGAATTTTAACCATTGATTACAGGAACAATCGATTGTATCAGCGTGAAATTTCCTCTGATATTCTTCCGGAAGATGAAAAAGAGTTGAATGCCTACTGTGCTGCACAAATTCATGCGTCTATTGAAGCTACTCTCCCATCTAATTGATGGTTATCCGTTACTTTTGTAACATGTTTGAAAAAGTTTCCCCTTTTGTTTTGTATTCTGATGGCAAGGGAAGTATATACGAAGATGAATCCCTGTATGCTTTGGGACGTTCCGGTTGGGATGCTCACCCGTTACCCGATGGAAGTTGGATTCCCCTCCCCGAGGGTGGTAATTTATATGAATTACCGGGACGCAGGGCAATTGGAATGGATGTAAAGGATGGAAGTTTACGTCTTTGCGATAAAGGATGGGCAGTTGCAGCTTTTATCCCTCCGGCACATACCGGATTGTACCTGGCAGCATATGAATCTGCAGCAGATGCCCCCACATTGCCTCTTTTTTGCTACACAGCTGCGGGTTGGTACAACCAAAAAATTTATGTTACTGCCATTCGAATTGAGGCGGATATACGACAAGAAGCAGGAGGATATGATGAAGGGCCGATACGATCCGGTTCTGCTAAGTTGCTTTCTAATTACCCCAACAACAGGTTGGTCCGGCATCTAATGGATAATTGTTGTAATACCTATCATTGTCCCGCCGCCCGAAACTTTGCTTTAGGCCGATGGGAATGTCCTATTCCTTCTTCACCCGCATGCAATGCCAATTGTATTGGTTGTATTTCTTTCCAGCCCGAGGAAGAAAGCATTGTGAGTACCCAGGATCGGCTGAATTTCAAACCTACGGTAGAAGAAATCGTTGAATTTACTGTACCCCATTTGATGCAAGCACCTTTTCCTATTGTCAGTTTCGGTCAAGGATGTGAGGGAGAGCCATTGCTCATGTGGGAAACCATCCGGGATGCGATTCGGGAAATACGTCGTCATACCGACAGGGGAAGCATCAACATCAATACCAACGGCAGCAATCCTGATGCAGTTAAGATTTTATGTGAAGCCGGATTGAACAGCATACGTGTAAGTACCAATAGCGCACAGTCTTATTTGTACAATCAATATTACCGACCCAATAATTATACATTCCGGGATATTGTAGAAAGCCTGCGGGTAGTAAGATCAATGGGGGGCTGGACCAGTATTAATTATTTTGTATTTCCCGGTATAACAGATAGTGAGGATGAGGTGGAGGCATTGCATCAACTGATTGAGCAAACTGAGCTGAATATGATTCAATGGAGGAATTTCAACATTGATCCGGATTGGTACCTGGGAAAGATGAACATCACCGAGACAGGCAATGCAATCGGCATTAAGAATGCGATGAACCAGTTGCGGAAGTCATTTCCACATCTTCAATTCGGTTATTTCAATCCCCCCATGGAAAGGATCAAGGGTAATTTTAGTATTGACTTTGCCGGTGGTACCATCCATCCCTCATAGATTTCCTGCCATGAATTCACCCAATACGGTATCCAGCGAAATCAAGGGAATAGGGTTGGCCCTATTGGCTGTCATCATTTGGGCAGGAAATTTTGTTATTGCACGAAGCGTTGTCGGACAGGTTGGACCAATCACACTTGCCTTTTTCCGTTGGTTCCTGGCATCACTGCTCATGTTGCCCATTGCATGGAGAACTTTCAGAATAGAATGGCCTGTCATCCAACGTCACAAGCCATATTTACTAATAACAGCACTGTTTGGCATTGCTTTGTTTAATACACTTGTTTATATAGCCGGACACTTTACCGGTGCCATCAATATGGCCATGATCGGTACCACCTCCTCTCCTATTTTTTCAATTATTCTTGCGTATATTTTTTTTAAAGACAAACCGGGTACTTTACGAGTAGTGGGTATTGCAGTGTGTATCACCGGAATAGTTTGGCTGCTTTCGGGAGGAAGCTGGAATAATTTACTTCAATTTCATTTAACAAGTGGCGATATCTGGGTACTGGGAGGTGCATTTTGCTTTGCCGTTTACAACATACAGGTAAGGCGAAAACCTTCAAACATTTCGTCTCTACCTTTTTTACTGGTCATTTTCAGCATTGGTGCTCTCTTACTTGTTCCCGGAATGATATGGGAAAATTTCCATACTACATCGGTCAGTTGGAGCTATTCTATGGCTGGAATGATTCTTTACCTGGCGGTAGGTACCTCTGTGATTTCTTTCCTTGCCTGGAACGCAGCCATTGCGCATATTGGAATTGGAAGAACTGTATTGTTTGGTTATCTGATACCGCTGATAAGCGCCTTGGAAGCAGTATTTTTTCTAGGAGAACAATTCAACAGAAATCATCTGATTAGTGCCTGTCTCATTGCTACCGGACTTTTTCTAACCAATGTATCTGCAGACAAATAGTTGGTCAAGAAAATCCAATGATTATTCTAAATACCTCTCCGGTAAATGAAATGTGGTGCTCAGCATTTTTTTACATCTTTGTAATCCCATGAATTATTCAGAAACACTGGTTTTTTTGATGGAGCGCCTTCCAATGTTCAGTCGCATTGGCGCTGCTGCTTATAAGCCTAGTTTGTCTAATACCCTTACACTGTGCGAAGCTTTGGGCAATCCAGAACGGTCTTTTAGAACCATCCATGTGGCGGGAACTAATGGAAAGGGATCTGTTAGTCACATGTTGGCTGCCATTTTACAGGAAGCAGGTTACAAAACCGGTCTTTATACCTCCCCCCATCTACGAGATTTTCGTGAACGCATACGAATCAATGGAATTCCTTGTCCGGAAAGTTTTGTGATAGACTTTACTGCGTCCGGGTACCCGTTGATTGAGTCGGTTCAACCCTCTTTTTTTGAGATTACGGTTGCGATGGCATTTCAATATTTTGCCGATAACAAAGTAGATATTGCTGTCATAGAAACCGGTTTGG
>JBJTTC010000148.1:0-2704 GCA_046079965.1 Sediminibacterium sp.
TTCATACCAATCCGTTCCACTGCTCATAGTCAGGAGATGTCGTATAGTTACTTTGGCCTTCTCACCTTCCTTGAATGCTGGAATAAAATCACCCACCGGCTGGTCCACCGACTTAATTTTTCCTTCCTGCAAGGCAGCACCAATCAACAAACTCGTGATGCTTTTGGCAACAGAAAAAGAACCGGATAAAGAGCTATCACTATACCCATCCCTGTACTGTTCAAAGCGAAGTGAATCTGCCTTAATTTTTACAACTGCAACGGTTTGTAATTCATCCAATAATTTTTGGGTGCTGTCCGGTAACTGATCACTATTGTAGTCGGAACCTATCGGCCAGGGCTGAGCGACACCGGCTTCAACCGTTCGATTGTCAAAAAACTGATAGTCGTTAATATCAGACAGACTGCGCATGGTAACTATGTGGCGAATACCTGCGAAAAGATAGGTTCGTCCACTTAAAACTGCAAATAGGCCAATTCCCAATAACAAGAGGAACAGGAAAAACAAAAATCGCTTGATCCATTTCATACAACCTGGTTTAGATAAAAAGTATTGTTTGTAAAAGTAAATGATTAACTTCGTGCTACAAGCAGATTGAAATGTCTTTTCTACATCGAAACTTAGATTTTCTGGATCATCCATTCAAGGGCTGATCAATCACTACTGCTGAATTTTCTTTTTTTTTACTTTTTAACTTATCCGCATGCATACTGTATCCATCACGGATCGTACCCGTGAATTCATCGATTTAGAAGAGCGACATGGGGCGCACAATTATCATCCACTCCCGGTAGTATTGGAAAAAGGAAAAGGAGTGCATCTTTGGGATGTCGATGGTAAAAAATACCTGGATTTTCTGAGTGGCTATTCAGCAGTTAACCAGGGTCACTGTCACCCAAAGATCATTGCTTCCCTTCATGAGCAGTCAAGCCGCCTGACCCTCACTTCCCGCGCTTTTCACCACAATTTGCTGGGCAAATATGAATCCTACCTAACTGGTCTTTTTGGCTTTGATAAGGTATTACCTATGAATACGGGTGTGGAAGGAGGCGAGACAGCTATCAAATTGGCACGTCGGTGGGCATATACGAAAAAGGGGGTTCCCGACAACCAGGCCATCATTGTATTCGTTGAGGGAAATTTTTGGGGTCGAACCCTGGCGGCGATTTCTTCCTCCAATGATCCCAGCAGTTATGCAGGTTTCGGACCTTACATGCCGGGGTTTGTTTCCGTTCCATATAATGACCTGATTAAACTTGAAAATGCATTGCAACATCCAAATGTTGCCGGTTTCATGTTCGAGCCTATACAAGGTGAAGCGGGGGTGGTAATTCCTGATGAAGGCTATATACATGGTGTTCGTTCATTGTGTGACAAGCACCGCGTTCTCATGATAGCCGATGAGATTCAAACCGGACTGGGAAGAACGGGTAAAATGCTAGCATGTGATCACGAAGAAGTTCGACCGGATATTCTCATCTTAGGTAAGGCCCTGAGTGGGGGAACCATGCCTGTCTCTGCAGTATTGGCAGATGACGAAATCATGCTGAACATTCGTCCGGGTGAACATGGCTCCACATATGGTGGTAATCCGCTTGCCTGTGCAGTGGCCATAAATTCATTACAGGTTTTATTGGAAGAAAAGATGATTGAAAATGCCCATCAACAGGGAGAATTGTTCCGGCAATTGCTCTCTGAAATTCAATCACCTTTGATAAAAACAATTCGTGGAAAGGGATTATTGAATGCAGTTGTGATTGAGCATCCTGATCCGGGAGCTGCCTGGCAGATTTGTCTTCACATGATGCAACGAGGGTTGCTGGCCAAGCCTACCCATGGTGATAAAATTCGATTTGCCCCGCCTCTTGTAATAACAGAAACACAAATTAGGGAAGCTATCGACATCATCGCTGTTTCTTTGCAGGAAGTTCGCGGTATTTGATGTCCGGAAAGTTTAGTTCTTCTCGGATTTGACTGAAGCCGAACGGGAAAGCAGGCTCATCATCAATACCAACAGGGTAAGAGGAATCAGTAGCTTGAGAGACCATTGTTTTTCTGGCATTTCGCCAATAAAGGAAGTAGTAAGTAAAATGTAATTCCTAATCATCCAGGCAACTTGTAAGGTAGAAAGAATGATGGTTGTAACTTTCGCCCATATAGCTGGAACCAGGAAAAGAAAAAACATGGATGCAGAAAAAACAAGAGGCACTAAACCAGGCTTGCCAAAATCCGTTCCCTCCGCTGACCAACCTGATATCATCAGTTTTACTGAGGGTATATACACCCAGGGTTGAAAAATCAAGACGACAATGATGGCACAGGCAAATGATCCGATGAAATGGGCTTTTTTCATGTACGATAGATTGAAACAAAAACCCCCGTTGCCGGGGGATGTTAGAGGTCCCGAGCGGATTCGAACCGCTGTAGAAGCTTTTGCAGAGCTCTGCCTAGCCACTCGGCCACGGAACCAGTTTATTTTGAGCAGAACAAGATCATGCTCTGCACAAACTTACTGCAAAGAAACGAAATTTATAGGGTAAAAAATATATTACCGAATTTTGTGGAAAATAGCCCATGTCATTCACAATGCCTATACCCTCCAGCGAACTAATCATCAATGAACGGGGGGCTGTGTACCACCTGAATCTTCGCCCTGAGGAATTGGCGAATACTGTCATCACAGTTGGTGACCCGGATAGGGTGG
>JBJTTC010000149.1:0-2636 GCA_046079965.1 Sediminibacterium sp.
ACCCTAATTATGGCCTCATTTGTTTCATCAATGCAATCAGATAAACTGAAATTAGATGTACCTTTGTTATGTTCCTGTAATGAATTGCTGGGGGTAATGTTGTGTTGATTCATGACTTACCCCCTTTTCTTTTAGCCAGTAGGTAAGTGTCTGCCTTTTTGCTTACTTCAGCCCTTGTTTGCTTCCGGCCTTGTAATAGCCAGCTATCAATTTCGGACTTCAGGAAACGTAATTTTTTGCCCCCTTTGTGTACGGGAATGCTGCCATTGTGTACCCAGCCATAAACGGTCATTTTACTGGGCTTGTCGGGGTGGTACTGACAAAGTTCATCAAGTGTAAGCCAGCGATCAGGTTCGGCCGGCTTTTCGTTACTTAGTGAAAGTAACATTTGCCTTATTTCACTTACTTCAGTGGTAAGGTTTGAAAAGGCCTTCGGTAGTGTTTCAAGTGTTAATTCCATTGCAAACATTATTTAATTATGAATAATGGCTGCAACTTATAAGGACATTAAGCCCCTGAAAAGAAGTTAGTAATCTTAGTACAGGTTTCGTAATTTTCGTAATGAAATAGTAAAATACTTATCTCTTAGACTTGTATTCTTTAGCCCAATTCGTTTTTATAATATCTGTTTTATACCCCTCAAAGTAATCACCCAAAAGGGCTGCATATTCAGTTTGCCTTTTGTGTTTCTTTTGGGCTATATCTTTATAATAAGTGTAAAAAATGGTATAAATTTTTTGCTTATTTGGTGTGTGTTTAAACTTAAAAAGTATTTCAGGAATTTTCTTTAATTCAAAGGCTGCTTTCAGGTATTCACACAGGTCGCTTTCAGTTAAATAACCTTTATCAACAAGCCCTTGCTTAAAGTACTTAAAAATTTCTTCGGGGTTAATGTTATCAAAATTATTAGTAAAGTTTGGAATTACTGATTTGCATTGAATTTTGTGTTTGGTATTGCTTAATAATTTATGCTCACGGTATTCGTGATATTCAATAAAAAGCGTGTCCGTAATTTTCGGCACTGGGTACAGTTGCTCTTGCTTTAGTTTTTCAAGATATATCCACCACATAAATTCATTAAAATCTTTCGGTTTGATATACCCATTAACCCTTAAATAATCCTTTATGCTTTCAAATTCTTCATTGTATGAGTGTTCCGCTGCTTTAATTTGCTGAGATAATTTTTTTATTGCTTCCCTTTGGTCTTCGCTAAATATATTTTCTAAATTAGCTTTCGCTTTTTTTATTGCTTCCCTTTGCCCTTCGCTTAAATTAATTTTAACTATATCCTTTTTCATTATAAGTCAAGTTTAATTTTTTCGGCTGCTTCCCTTTTCCGTTGGTCACTGATTTTTGCATAGCCCATTGTTTGCCGGCTTGTTGCGTGTCCCATATTTCCCTGAAGGGTGTAAAGGTCTGTTCCTAAATCAACTTGCAAACAGCCGTAAGTGTGCCTTAAATCGTGAAAAGTCAATTCCTTTTTTATGCCTACTTCAGCAAGCCACAAAGGGAAATAATAGTACCGGTCACGATTGTCAATGTTTTCAAATACTTTTTCGTGTGGCTCTTTAGGTTCACCTAATAAACTGTAAGCTTGTTCCGATATGTTGATGAAATAGGCCTTACCGGTCTTTTGTCTTTCCATTTTTATTCTAATTCCGAATGATTGTGAAATATCAATTTGCCCCCAGCATAAGTTTTGCATTTCCATAAAGGGCATTCCTGTCATTGCTGAAAACAAAACAACATTTTTCAGGTGGGGGACTTTACAATGACTTTTTGCCAGCAATTTCAGTTCTTCATAAGTCAATGTTTGTTTAATGACTTCCTTTTGTTCAACACACTGTACCTTTTTGTTCAGGTCAATTTGTAAAATATCGTCTTTGTATGCCTGTTTGAGTGCTGCTTTTAATTTGTTGAAATATGAGTATGCCGAATTTTGGGAAAGGTGTGCTGACTTCCTTTTACGGCTCTTTGTATTCAATAAATAGTCTTTGAAATCATTGCAAAACTTTTCATTCAAGTCAGCAAAGCGAAGGTGTCCGCCTGTAAAATTAATCAGGTAGTTGTATGCTGATACCCAGTTATCGTGATTGATTGCTTTTCGCTTGTCTGCAAGTGCTTTGAAATACTCAATAAAATTTTGTTCCCCCTGTTCCTTCTTTTTCAGTTGTTCTAATTCATACCCATTATAAACTTCAGGCTTATTCAGGTGGTTTTCTCTTTTTTGCCTGATTTGTTCGGCAAGCTGGAAGGTTTCTTTGTTATGCTGCTTGTCAATGGGTGTTCGTGCTTTATCAAAAAGGTACAGTCCCAAAAATTCCCTTCGGGTGGGTTCGCCCGTTTCCGGGTTCTGTATCGCTGGGTAAAAATCTAAGTACAGGCTTTGCCTGTCACCTGAGATTGCTTTTTGCCTTAGTTTAACTTTCACTGCCATTTTATAGCTATTTAGGGTTAAAATTTGTACCTCAAATTGTCAAGGTACAAGCAAGGTACAAAAACTTGCTAATAAACCGAATAACAAGCAAAAGCAAAGCAATAAGATGAAAGGGCTTTTTTCCTTTATTTACAAGGGTTTTAGCCGTATTTTACGGGAATGATATTCCTTTGTTTTGGTAAAGTTACTTTCCGATACA
>JBJTTC010000150.1:0-2946 GCA_046079965.1 Sediminibacterium sp.
GGGTTGCTCGACCGGCAAAAAATTTATGGATATGACGATGACACAGAACGCTTCACTGCCTTTCAAATTGCAGCGCTTACCTGGATGAAAACCTGGGAGCACCGGCCTGATGTGGTTCATTGCCACGACTATCACACCGGACTGACCCCCTTCATCATGCGTTATGCCTACGATTTTCAGTCACTCTCTGGTGTCAAAACCATCTTTACAATCCACAACGCACAATACCAGGGTTGGATGACCTGGGATAAAAGCCGCTTCATTCCCAGGTGGGACTTATGGAAAAGAGGTATGCTGGAATGGGCCAATAATATTAATCCTCTGGCTTCAGCAGTGAAATGCTGTGACCGTGTTACAACTGTTAGCCATAGTTACCTGGAAGAACTGAAATACCAATCGAACGGATTGGAAAAATTATTCGAATATGAACGGGGGAAATGTGTTGGTATTTTGAACGGCATCGATAATGAGGTTTGGAATCCTGCAACTGATAAATACCTGCAGCATCATTTTTCCATCAAAACAGTAACAAAGGGGAAGGCGAAAAATAAAGAATTGCTCTGTCATCGTTTTGGTTTTGATGTACAAAAGCCCCTTATTGTTTTCATTGGAAGACTGGTAGGTGAAAAAGCTGCGGAGTTATTGCCCGACGCCATCGCAGGCGCTATTTATCAGTTTGGTCATACTGCCTCTTATCTTATCCTGGGCAGTGGCGAACACCAGGTGGAAGGAAGATTAACCAATATGTTGATGCCATTCTCGGGCACCTTCAATGCTGTAATCGGCTACGATGAAACATTAAGTCATCTTATGTATGCCGGTGCCGATTTTCTGCTCATGCCCAGTAGGGTAGAGCCCTGTGGTTTGAATCAAATGTATGCCATGCGGTATGGTACAGTACCGATGGTCCGTTCAACCGGGGGCTTGAAAGATACTGTAGTTGATATGGGAGATTGGGAAGGCTTTGGCATCCGATTCGACCAGGCAACGGCCGATGATATCATATATTCCATCGGACGGGCCATACAGGTATACCGGGATAAGGACTTCCTCCTGCGCATGCGGGAGCGAATGATGCAAATCGACCATAGCTGGGAAAATACGGTTCAGCAGTATGATCATGTATATCGATCCTGACATTAAGTTTACCCCCATTAATAAAATCTAATCATATAGTTAACTTTCAGTAAATTGCCCATATGACGAGTATATCCAAAGCAGTAGTAGCTGTGATCCTGGGAGGCGGGGCAGGAAGCCGTTTGTTTCCCTTAACAGTTAGTCGGTCCAAACCTGCAGTTCCCATTGCAGGTAAGTATCGATTGGTAGATATTCCCATCAGCAACTGTATCAATAGTCACATCAACCGAATGTTTGTTTTGACACAGTTCAATTCTGCTTCCCTCAATAAACATATCAAGAATACCTATCACTTTAGTGCTTTCAGTACCGGCTTTGTCGATATTCTTGCTGCGGAGCAGACACCCGATAATCCGGGCTGGTTCCAGGGAACTGCAGATGCGGTGCGTCAATCACTGAGACATATTTCCAACCTGGATTTTGAATATATTCTCATCCTTAGTGGGGACCAGTTGTATCAAATGGATTTCAGTGAGATGCTGAATAACCATACTTCAATAGGGGCTGATATTTCAATTGCGACTATACCGGTTGATGATCGTGATGCACCTGAGTTCGGTATTCTCAAGACCAATGAAGACAGCCTGATCTCCTCCTTCATCGAAAAACCCCGCAAAGAACTGCTTCCGGAATGGGTAAGTGATACGGGCGCCGAAATGCAAAGCAAAGGGAAGAACTACCTGGCTTCGATGGGTATTTATATTTTTAGTAAACATGTACTCTATCAATTACTGAATGAGGTTCATCCGACTGCTACCGATTTTGGAAAGGAAATAATACCCAACTCAATCAGCAACTACAAAGTGGCAGGTTTTCAGTATGAAGGTTACTGGACAGATATTGGTAACATCCATTCTTTTTTTGAGGCCAATTTATCCCTCACCGATGAATTGCCACCCTTTAACCTCTTTGATAACACCAAGACTGTTTACAGTCGCGCCCGCATGCTTCCCCCTGCAAAAATCAGCGGTACCACTCTAGAAAAAACCCTCATAGCAGAAGGTTCTATTATACACGCCAGTCGTGTTGAGCAAAGTGTGGTGGGCATTCGCTCCCGAATTGGGCATGGAACCACCGTTGTAAGTACCTACATCATGGGGAATGATTATTACGAGACATTGGAACAGATGGAGCAAAACAAAGCAAAAGGGTTGCCTATGATTGGAATTGGAGAACGTTGTTACATAAAAGATGCCATCATCGATAAAAATTGCCGCATTGGAAATGATGTGCGCATCAACGGTGGAAAACACCTCAGTAACACAGATCATAGTCTTTACACCGTAAAAGACGGAATCGTAGTTGTTAAAAAAATGGCAGTATTGCCAGATGGATTTGTTATCTGATTTGAAATCAATCAATCCCCAACCATAAATTTTTTTACATGTCAACTGCTTATACCGGGCCAAAACAAAACCTAAGTTTCTGGCAGATCTGGAATATGTGTTTTGGTTTCTTTGGTATCCAGTTTGGCTGGAGCCTACAGATGGGTAACATGAGTGCCATTTATGAGTTTTTGGGGGCGAAGCCGGAAGATATTCCCGGACTATGGCTGGCAGCACCCATGACCGGGTTGCTGGTTCAACCCATTGTCGGCTATCTGAGTGACCGTACCTGGCATCCTACATTGGGAAGGCGCAGACCTTTCTTCCTCATTGGTGCTATTCTAAGTTCATTGGCATTGCTCTTCATGCCCAATGCCAGTGCTGTTTGGATGGCTGCGGGTACTCTCTGGATACTGGACTCCTGCATCAATATCACCATGGAGCCGTTTCGTGCTTTTGTCGCCGATAACCTCGATGAAAAGCA
>JBJTTC010000151.1:0-6676 GCA_046079965.1 Sediminibacterium sp.
GACCGAGGATGATGCCCATTAGTGGAATATTTCCTGAACCCTACTTTGAAGAAAAATATATTCTTCACGTTGCAAAATAAAAAAGCGGGAAGACATATTCTCTTCCCGCTGAATTTGAGTAACTTATTTCCAATATTATTCAGGGACCACTAATTTATTGTTCACTTTATTTACATCCGCCAATCTACCGGAAGGATCTATCTCAATAGATTTGATGTCTTTCAATGAACGGGATATCTCCATGGCATATTCGGGGTGCGTCCAACGCCAGGGCTCATGCTGAATCATTGGAATCTTTCCATCTTGAGGCTTTACCCCATACATGAGGTTCAATGGAATGGTATGAAGTTCTTGTGCCCCATCTTTATATGTCACCAGAACATCAACCGGCATAGGCATCTTGCCTACCCTACGGATATTAATCAGTGACTTTCCATCCACTAAATTAATATCACCGATAGCATAATCAATGGTTTTCGTACTATTGATCCAGTATTCCTTGTACCAATCCAGTTCCATACCACTTTCCTTCTCTGCAATCCGAATAAAATCATTTGGATTCGGATGTTTAAACCTCCAGGTATTATAGTAACTAAGTAAAATTTTATCTAAAACACTATCCGATACTATATATCCCAGCTGTGCAAGGAAGATAGCGCCCTTTGAATAAGAGGCCACTGAATAGGCATAATTGGTGTTGTAATGATCTGAGTGTGTAGAAGCCGGCTCTTCGTAGCCACTTCTTACCAGATTAAAATAAGAACGGTACGAACCGGTATAAAAAAAACCGGTTTGGCGTTTCATTTCGGCCATTACCCGATTGGTTGCATAATCGGTGAAACCTTCATCCATCCAGGGATACAGAGATTCATTCGTACCCATCATCATCTGGAACCAACTGTGCATCCATTCATGAATGGCTGTTCCAATGCTGGCAGATTTTATAAGGGTTGCCATAGGATACTCCATTCCCCCATCTCCCCCCTGGATAAAGGTGTATGTTTTGTAAGGATATGCGCCAAAGGTTTGGGCAATAATTGGGTAGGCAGCAACCATGCTGTCTGCCAGGCGCTGCCAGTTGGCTTCCAGAGAATCTACCTGCTTATAAACAACCCGAATCAATGGACCGTTACTCAGGTTGCGGGTGATTAACTTATAGGTAGGATCTGCAGCCCACATGAAATCATGCACATTGTTGGCTTGCCATTTCCATGTTATTTTATCACCTGTCGGTGCCTTAGCTGCCTCTCCTCCGGGATAACCAAATCCAGTCTCCTGAGGATTCAACAAATCACCACCAGCTGCTACCAGATAGTTTTTATCGATACTGATTTGTACATCATAATCACCCCATACGCCATAAAACTCTCTGGCTATATATGGATTGGCATTCCAACCCTGGTAATCATATTCAACCAATTTGGGGTACCACTGGCTCATGCTGTAACGTATGCCTTCCTTGTTATCACGACCGCTGCGGCGAACCTGTAAGGGTACCTGTGCGTCAAACTGAAGATCTATGTTGATTTTCGACTTGGGAAGTATCGGTTTGGTCAAAATCACTTCCAGTATGGTCTCATGATCTTTTAACTTTTGCGGAACGCCATTAATGGTCAGTTGGCTGATGCGTTGATACCCTATTTCAGAAGGTGTCAACTTACTGATACGATCTTTTACGCGTTCATCCCAATCAAGTCCGTCGGAACCTCTTCCGGTTTCAAATAATTTATTTTTACCTAGTTCTCTGCTGCGAACATCCATGCTGCTACCCGGCTGAAAAGCATTCCAGTAAGTATGAAAAAAAAGCCGGTAAAGGGTATCGGGTGATTGATTGAAGTATTCAATTTTTGAGTTTCCCTTCATCCGATTGTTCGTTACATCCATATCAACTTTCAAGTTGTAACGTATGCGTTGTTGCCAACGATCCGGCTGTGCCTGCAAGGATAAAGTGCTGAGGGCACTTAGTAATAGCCATCCCAGTTTTTTATACTTCATAAATCAAAATTGAAAAAAAATTTATCTAAAATACGACATCCATAGTCAGAAGCATCAAACTTCCGGTGAATTAGCTTCCTCATCGGTCGATTGATTTTTTGTGTCATTGCCGGCAACTACCAGCACGATTTCCCCTTTAGGCGGATGCTGAGAAAAATGCTGGTACAATTCCTGCAAATTTCCCCTGCGGGTCTCTTCAAATAGTTTACTCAATTCCCTGCTGACACTTGCCTGTCTGTTCTCTCCCAGGTACTGCATCATATCCCTTAGTGTTTTGACCAGTCTTACAGGACTCTCATAAAAAATCATCGTACGTTCTTCCGTTGCCAGTCTTTTGAAAGTGGTTTGTCGACCTTTTTTGAGGGGCAAAAATCCTTCAAAACAGAAATGATGAGCCGGCAATCCGCTATTGACCAGGGCAGGCACAAAAGCTGTGGGTCCGGGCAAACAGGAAACATTTATTCCTTGTTCAATGCTTGCCCTGACCAATAAAAATCCGGGATCGGAAATTCCGGGTGTTCCTGCATCGGTAATCAGTGCCATTTTTTTTCCTGCCAACAATTGGTCAACCAGGAGCGGAGTAATTTTGTGTTCATTGTGCTGATGATAAGCACTCAAGGGCTGTTGTATCTGATAATGATCCAGCAATTTTTTGGATGTACGGGTGTCTTCACAAAGTATCAAATCTACCTCCTTCAATACCTCCAGTGCCCTGAGGGTAATGTCTTTTAAGTTGCCGAGAGGAGTGGGTACCAGGTATAACAACAGAAATACTTTATTTGGAGGGATCAGTCGGTGAGGGATACTTCAAAGAATTCCATCACCGGATTGGCTAACAATTGTTGTGCTGCCTGACGGGCGAGAGTCAAAGCTTCCTCTTCACCATTTGCCTCGATGGTCAGAGTGATGTGCTTTCCTACCCTTACATCCTGAACGCCATGAATACCCAATTGATGCAAGCCATTCATCACTGCCTTTCCCTGGGGATCGAGTAAATCTTTCAGCGGCATTACTTTGATCTGAATGTAATAGGTCATGCTTTTTATTTTTTATTGAATAAAGATACAACCAGATAAGCTACCCACCCAATGCTGATGCCCAACCAACCGAGTAACCAAAAACCAATTGCGGATACCAGCAGAATAAAGGAAACAATTGAAAGAGATTTTCTGTTATCGCTTTGAAGGGAAAACTTAAAAGCCAGCAAAGGAATTCGGCTCACCATGAGATAAGAACAGAGCAATATTAGCCCATACCAGAACCATTGATTTCGCAGCATTTCAATTTGCCAGGCGGAACCGGAATTCCAATAAACAAGAGGGAAAGTCGCAATTAATATCCCCGCTGCCGGGATTGGTAATCCGGAAAAATGACCCCGGGTAGGAGGTTCAATGTTGAATCTTGCCAACCTGAAGGCACCTGCCATTGGCAGAAGAAAAGCGGGCAATAAATAATATTCCGGCACATCCAAGCCATCCGGTTGGGCGGCATAGGAATAGCGGAGAAATTGATAAACAATCATTGCCGGTGCGACTCCAAAACTCACTACATCAGAAAGTGAATCAAGTTGGGCTCCTAGTTGGGAACTGGCTTTCAACCAACGGGCCACCCACCCATCGAGGAAATCAACAATTGCAGCACCTAAAATACAAAGCGAAGCCCAGGTAATTCTTTCGGGCAATTGCACCAGGTTTTCTCCGTATTCACCTGTGGTTACAGTGAGACCCGGCTGAAGAATGAATACCAAAGCCAGGCAGCCCAGGAATAAATTCATCAGCGTAAAAATATTTGGAATTTGCTTCATTGCGGATGGATGTATTTCCTTATTTTTTTGATTGCATGTACCGCTCAATTTCTTCAGCAGTAATAGGAATGTCTTTCATCAAGTCGATGTTGCCATTTTTGGTAATCCAACAGTTGTTTTCAATTCTGATGCCCATATTTTCCTCTTCAATATAAATGCCTGGCTCTACTGTGAAAAGCATTCCTTCCCGAATGGGTTCCGTCCTTGTTCCCAAATCATGTACATCCAAACCGAGATGGTGGGAAATTCCATGATAGAGGTATTTCCTGTACAAAGGTTGTTCAGGATCCTGTTGCTTGACGTCGGAAGCACGCAATAAACCTATTTTGATAAATGTTTTGGTGGCTTCAACTCCCACCCGATCGGTGTAATCTACAATGGTGATGCCGGGTTTAAGAAGAGACTTGGCAAAATTGTGTAAATGCAAGCAGGCATTATACACTTCTTTCTGACGTTTGGTGAATTTTCCATTAACCGGAATTGTTCTCGTTAAATCGGCACAATAATTGGCATATTCTGCCCCGAAATCCATCAACACAAGTTCACCTGCCTTACAAATTTGGTTGTTGCTGATGTAATGTAGGGTTCTGGCATTATCCCCTGAGGCAATGATGCTATTATAAGCCGGACGGGTTGCTCTGCTGCGCAGGAATTCATGCCAGATTTCTGCTTCAATTTCATATTCATGTACACCAGGACGGATGAATCGAAGCAATCTCTTAAAAGTATTTCCGGTTATGTCTATAGCTTGTTGAATCTGTTCAATCTCATACCGGGTTTTGATCGCCCTCAATTTTTTCAGGATCCGGGCAGAACGATGAAAATGGTGCAGTGGATAGGCTTCCTTCATCTGATCAATGAAGCGGTATTCATTGGTTTTTATGTCTGTTGCTTTCCGGTCGTTTTCATTTGAATCGAGATAAATATGTTCAGCCAAATGAACCCAGGTTTGTAATAATCCGGGTAAAGAGTCTAGCCATACTATTGTCGAAATACCGGAAATTTCTTTCGCCTCCGCAGAACGCAGTCGCTTCCCATCCCATTTTTCTTTTAGCTCATTGGGTCTTTCCAGCACCAACACCTCCCTAAATTTGGCATCAGGGCAGTCAGGAAAAAGAATAACCATGGTTCTTTCCTGCGTGATGCCGCTGAGCCAGATGATATTGCTGTTTTGCTTGAAAGGATGAATCGCATCACCGTTATAAGGCCATTCATCATTGCTGACAAAGACTGCGATGCTGTTGGGCACCATTTCTTTGACAAAGCGTTTGCGGTTGGTAGAAAATAGCACTGAAGGTATTGGGTCGTACTTCATACTCTACAAATAAGTACCGCAAGATAATGAGAATGTAGCTTAGCACCGGTTCATCTTATTCACGAAATGTTCAGAAACCAACGGTAGGACATCTCAACTGACGCCCCTTGCTATTGGGCAAAATGCCTGATTTCACAATAGATATTTCGTAGGCACCCCTGGTAAAATTTGTTTTGCTAAGAGATGAAATGGTTGCATCATAATTAAAAGTCATCTTCAGGTCATTGATTTGATAACCGAACAGAGGAATAAGGGCATCACCCGTTCGATAATACAAACCCATGATGAATTGACGGGCTCCATTGTCGCCCAAATCTCGATTCGCATTGAAGCCTGCTATCAGTTGTCGGGTAGTACCTACCTGACTGAAAAAGACATTTGGATTGACTATCCAGAGATCCTGTACTTTGAAATTGGCGTTGAGGAAAAAATTGAATCGGCTATTGACTTCATTGTTGGAGACGGAAGTTTCGAAGAATGACTCTCTGGGTCGGTTGAGCCGTTGAATGCTTGCGCCGGCATTGAAATAAAAATTCTCGGAAGCAAAAAAAGCGTAATTAAGTCCGACCTGCAGGTCTATAAATGAAACCCGATTGGCAGCAAAAGCTTCATTGGAGGGGATGTTGGCATCAAAAAAAATACCATTCCACTGGTTATCAAAAGTGAGTTTAGACAGATCGATTCTTTTTTGGGTGTATCCCACTGCAAATCCACTACTCAACAAACTATTATATCCTAACATTTGGTGATAGGCAAGCGACAGCATGCCGGTGGTAGAGATCAGGCTTCCCGATCCTGCCTGATCACGATGTAACATGCCACCCAAGCCCAACCAACCATTTTCCAGGCGATTCGCTAATACTTTCACATCACCCCAGGCAGACATGGTATTGTAAGGTGATCCCACATTTGCCCATTGGTTGCGATAATTGACCCCGGCACGATAATCATAATCGGGATTGAATCCGGTGTTGGCAGGATTCACCAACAAGGGAGTATTGTAATATTGAGAAAAATGGATGTCCTGCCCCCATCCCTTTACGGAAAAAAACATACCCAAAAAGGCAAAACTCAATATTGGAAGGGATTTCATCATCTCAATAAAGTTATGTCACCCTTTTTAATTGTTTTATTTCCATCCGAGAACTCCAGGTCGATTACATAATGGTAAACATCCTGTGGCAGAAGTTTACCCTTAAAAGTTCCATCCCAGCCCTGTAATAAATCGTTCGAAAAATACACCAGTTCACCCCAGCGGCTATAGATTCGCCAACTGATTTTAGCAATTCCATACCCTCGTATAAAAACCCGGTCATTTTTACCATCTCCGTTAGGAGAAAATGCGTTGGGCAAATCTGCTCCGGGCACAATTTTTATGGGAACATCAATACAAGCAGTATCCGGGCAACCTTCGGCATTAAAAGCAACCACACAAGTATTGTATGTCTTGGTGGCATTGAATACATATCGAACGATGGTATCCTTCCGGAAAGTCTGCAATGATACCCCATCGCCAAACAACCAAAGATACCGCACGGCGTTGTTGCTGAGGTTTACGAAAT
>JBJTTC010000152.1:0-9501 GCA_046079965.1 Sediminibacterium sp.
GTATTACTACTGGTTATTTTTTCTTTTTTTCCCGCAGCAGTGGAACAATATTATTCCCGTGGTTTTTATCCGGTGTTCAGTAGAGGACTGCGTACAATTACCGGATGGTTGCCCATTTCACTGGGTGATTTGATCTATGCAGGGGGCATTATCTACCTGATTGTTGGGGCTGCTAAGTGGATATTCTACAGATTTGTCCGCAAGCGGAAGTCTGATACCGGATTATTGCTGCAAAAAATGGTAGTTGCCCTCTTATGGTTGTATGTGATATTTAAGGTTTTTTGGGGACTGAATTATGACCGTCCAACGGTAGGTGAGAACCGCCAATTGGGGAAGCCGGAATATACCCTTGAAGAGTTGATTGGCTTTAATGATCGGTTGATAACAGAGCTGAATGTCAACAGGTCGGTTATTCCGGGCGATACGCTGCCGGTAGTTTCTTTTTCAGAAGTGGAACAAATCAGCAAACAGGCCTATGAGAAGTTGGCCCGGGTTTCGCCGGAGCTCGCCTGGCGGGCGCCCTCACTCAAGAGATCGCTGTTGGCGGAATTGGGTGATTGGGTAGGGTATACAGGATATTATAATCCGTTTACCGGGGAAGCACAGGTAAGAACCGAGTTGCCGGATATATTACTGCCTCATATTGCTTGTCATGAGGTAGCCCATCAGTTAGGATATGCCCGGGAGAGTGAGGCAAGTTATATTGGTTGGCTGGCAGCTCAGGCACAGGAAGATGCCCGACTCAGGTATTCGGCGGCATTGGATCTGTATGACCAGGTACAGCAGGAATTATGGAGAATGTATGCTTTGCAGGCCGATAGTGCCGGTTTACGCAGGCAGATACAGGCGAATATGGCAAGATTGGATACGGCGGTGAAGAGGGACCGGAAAGCAATCCGACAATTTTTTAGATCCAGGACGCATACTGTAACACCGGCATTCAATGAATTATATGCGCAGTACCTGCGGATGAACGGACAAAAAGAGGGTTTGCGCAGTTACCGGGAGGTGGTCGGTTGGATATTGGCGGAGGAGCGCAGTCGCGGAAAAAAGACGAAGGTCAACTAATCAGAAACTATTCTTCCACATCATGCTCTCGATAGGTTTATCGGGCTGGCCGCTGTATTTAGCATTCGCTTTTTGGTTATAGCGCACTTCGATTTCGCCTTCTACCGGGAAGTAAATCAACTGGCCGATGGGCATTCCCTTGTAGATGCGGACCGGTTTTTTGCAGGATATTTCTAAGGTCCAGTTACCACAGAATCCCACATCACCCTTGCCTGCTGTAGCGTGGATATCGATACCCAGACGGCCGGTGGAGGATTTACCCTCCAGGAAAGGAACGTGGGCATGTGTTTCGGTGTATTCCAGGGTTACGCCCAGGTAGAAACCGCTGGGTTGCAGAACAAACCCCTCTTCGGGTATCTCGAAATATTCGATGGTATTGTGTTTTTTGGCATCGAGTTGGGCGTCAATATAGGTAGCCAGCCATTTACCCAGGTGCACATCATAGCTATTGCTGCCGAGGTCGCTTCTGTGAAAGGGTTCAATGATGATGGAGCCCTTTTCCATCTCTTCGAGAATACGGCGGTCCGTAAGAATCATGGTATTATTTTTTCTATCCTTTGCAAATATGTCTTAATTCTGCATACAATTGGTAAAGTTACGGTTGTGCCCCTGTATTATCAACAAGATATCAATGAAAACACGCGACTGGCGATCTGGGAGATTGCCGAGGGGCCGGAGTTTTTTTTGGAGAAGGTGAGTTTACGGTATCCTGTTGTACATCTTCAGAAGCACTTGCAGCACCTGGCGGCGGGATATTTGTTGCCTTTGTTGTACCCTGATTTCCCTTATGGGGAGTTGGTTTATCCGGAGCAGGGCCGGCCTTTTGTTCCCGGGGATACTTTATTTTTTTCTTTGACACACAGTGGCCATTTCGCGGCTGCAATGGTAAGTGAGTCCGCGGCTGTGGGGATAGACATAGAAAAAATCACCGATCGGGTGCATCGGGTGCGGCACAAATTTTTATCTGATGAGGAATGGGATTGGGTGCAGGTAGGAGGGGACAAAAAGCAGCGGGAACAATTGACTTTATTATGGACAGTGAAGGAGGCGGTATATAAATGGCGCAATATACCCGGCACTGTTTTCAGTCAGGACATAATTGTATCTCCATTTGAGCTGATGCCTGCCGGCAAAATTATCGTGCTGGTTTCAGATCAACCTGTGGATGTTTCTTATCAAAGGGTAGAGGAGTATTATATAAGTTTTGTAGGAGGAGAAAGGCCAGTGTGATACGCCTGACGGGGATGAATATTATACCAAAGACTAAAGACCGCATCAGTCTTTGGTCTTTGGCAATTTTCCACTTGGAATTTCGATCTGATTAATCGTTGAATCTCGATTTACTTTTTGGCAGCCAGTGAAAACTGTTTTTAAGTCTTTGTTTCATTTGCCATTTCAGAAGTAATCCCATACTCTGTGTTTTTTTCTCCGAAATGGAAGTGGCATAATGTTGTGATAGCTCTTCTCTGAGCTGGTTAATTTTTTCAGGGGGTGACAAAGTATCTTTTGCCATGATGTCGAGCAAGGCTTTCATTCGATAACGGGAGGAAGCAAGCCGCAAGGTTATCAGCGTTTGTTCCTCCGCCTGGTATTGAGCGATGGATTCGCTGTTGAGGTGACGAAGGGCGAGCTGAACGAGTTCATAGTTTTCTTTGAAAAATTGGGGTAGGTAGCCATTTTTCTTTCCCTCATAAGTTTGCTGGTCGAAGTCGATGGCTCGGATGCGGTACTGAACATCTTCAATATCAGGAATCATATTCACGACAAAGTTGTAAGAGCGCATATCTCCCAGCAATTGAACGAAGCAACGTTCATTGAACTTGACAAATTCCTTTGCAAGACGTATTACGTTGGTACCCGGGTGGTGGAGATAGTCACGAATGAAGACATCGCCTGGTATGCCGGGGACATGTTCTTCGATAAGGGTGGTTCGGTGGGTCAGATAGGTCATTCGGTTGGGGGAGAGCAGGTGTTCCATTTCTAGTCCGTAGATGCGGTTGGCATCGGCTTGTTTGATGTAGAAGTGGTCGTAGTTGTCATTGTATTTATTTACGATGCGAATCCGGAAAGGTTGGCTGTTGCCGAAGTAGCAGAAGTCTATGCGGGCCACATCGAGGTGACGGGTGAAGCGCATATCACCTTCTGTTTTTAGGATGGCGTACATGCGGATGAGTGCTTGTCTCAGGTCATTCCATTCTCTGAGGTCATATGATACTGTATCCCAGTAACTATCTTTTCCTTGTTTGTCTTTTATGGGAGTTGTATAGGTAAAACGCAGTAGGTCTTTATAGGAGAGGGGCAGTTGAATTTCCCTGCTGTAGTCGATCAGGTATTGCCGCAGGGCGGGCTGGGGGGTATAGATCGGTTTTTTCCGCGATGGTTTCGGTTCATCGTCGTTGGTAGGATGGTTAGCAGGGATTAGCATACTTACTAATAATAGGAGGTTGTTATAAAGAGTAAGCTACGATTTTTTCGGCAGAAGGGGAAGATGCTCAAATCAGTGTGATACGCCTGCGGCGCACAAGGTGTGAGAGTGAGTGCGGAATTTTCCCATGCCGCATAGTCTTGCTTAGCTTCGCTGCCGCAGCCTGTGCGCCTTTGGTGCAAGACTATTCGGAGGAGATTCTCATTGTTCGGAATACAAAGAATTAACCACACCCACACTAGCTTTTACCTCCTCCGAAAAGTCTCTCCGACGCAGGAGGAGGACTTTGCGGCATTATCATGTGATAAAGTATAAATACTCGTTATTTTCCTTATCAACAAAGTATCTATATAAACTTACTTTGAATCCATTATGACAGTAAGAAGAAGGATTTACGAGACCGGGGGAGTTTATTTCATTACTTTGACTTGTGCCAGGTGGTTGCCACTTTTTGAATTGACCCAAGGGTATGACGCAGTTTATCAGTGGTTCGATTATCTAAAGAAGAAGGGTAATTGTATCATCGCTTATGTGATTATGAAGAATCATCTTCATGTAATGATTGGCTTTAAATATGGCTCTAACATCAATGTAATGGTTGGTAATGGAAAACGTTTTATGGCATATTCGCTTGTCCAAAAATTACAGCAACAAGATTATTTAGACATTCTCCATCAACTTCAGAAATGGGTGAATCCAACACAATTGTTACAAGGTAAAAGACATGAAGTCTTTGAGCCCTCATTCGATAAGAAGGAGTGTAGAACAACAGATTTTATGGCTGCAAAAGTTAGCTATATTCACAATAATCCTTGCAAAGCCGGTCTCGTTTTAAAACCTGAAGATTATTTTCATAGTTCTGCAGGGTATTATTTTACAGGTATTCAGGGATTTTATCCTGTAGTTACTTATATGGAGTTGCAGGATGTTGATCTTGGGGGATATGTAAAAATCAACAAGTAGTACAATTAAATTATGGATTTTATCTATGTAAGTAGTATTACATATACTCGATGATTCCCATGCCGCATAGTCCTGCTTAGCTTCGCTGCAGCAGAGACTATTCGGAGGAGGCTTTCTTCGCTCGCAAGTGAAAACGCCCCCCGCTTGCAGCGGAAGGGCGTTTGTGCGGAAGAGGAGATTCGAACTCCCACGGCTGTTACCCCGCTACCACCTCAAAGTAGTGCGTCTACCAATTTCGCCACCTCCGCAGGGAGCGCAAAGTTAACTAAAAGGATTGAATATTCTAATCACTTAAAAGCTCAATTACATCCGCTCAGGTACAGAAATACCCAACATCCCCATGCCATTCCTGATCACATGCATCGTTAACTCAGCTAACTGTAAACGCCGGCGCTTATACCCGGCTGTTGGAGCACCCGCAATAGAATGGGCTGCGTATAAACCATTGAAAATTTTAGCCACATGGTACGTAAAAATAGCGAGCTGTGAAGGGTCATGATGCCGCGCCGCCTCCTCAATCACCGCCGGAAATGTCTCTAACGCTAACACCAACTCCCGCTCCTCCGGCATCCACGTTTCCTCCACACCCCCTTCAACCTGCACCCCCGCCGCATTCCCCGCCTTCCTCAATATGCTACAAATACGGGCATACGTATACTGTATGAACGGTCCGGTAAACCCATGAAAATCGATGCTCTCCTCCGGATTAAAAACCATCTTCTTGGTGGGATTCACCCGCAATAAAAAAAACTTCAACGCCCCCAACCCAATCACCTCATTCAAATGCTGTAACTCCTCCCGACTGAAATCATTCACCTTCCCCAACTCCGCTGTCTTCTCTCCCGCTATCCGCAACATATCATCCAATAAATCATCCGCATCCACTACCGTACCCTCCCGACTCTTCATCTTCCCCGTAGGTAACTCCACCATCCCATAACTGAGGTGATAAATGCCATCCGCCGAAGGCAAACCTAGTTTCTGACAAATCAACTTGAGCACCTTGAAATGATAATTCTGCTCATCACCCACTACATATATACTCTGCTCCGCCTGAAATTCTACCCGCTTCTGCTCAGCTAACCCTATGTCCTGCGTGATATATACCGACGTGCCATCACTGCGTTGCACCAACTTCTCATCCAACCCATCCGCTGTTAAATCAATCCACACACTGCCGTCCGGCTTCTGAAAGAAAACACCCTTTTTCAAACCTTCCTGCACCAAATCCTTTCCTAACAAATATGTATTGCTCTCATAGTAAGTCTTGTGAAACGTACTGCCAATGCGGCGATACGTTGCATCAAACCCCTCATATACCCAGCCATTCATGTTCTTCCATAAATTCACCGTTGCCTCATCTCCCTGCTCCCACAACAACAACATCTCCTGCGCCGCCTTCATAATGGGCGCCTCTTTCTCTGCCTGCTCCTTGCTGAGTCCGCGCGCCATCCCTGCTTCCACTTCTTCCTTCAACGCTTCATTGAACCGTACATAATAATCTCCCACAAAATGATCCCCCTTGGTATGAGTAGCAGCCGGCGTCGCACCCCCGCCATACCGCTGCCAGGCAATCATGCTCTTGCATATATGAATGCCGCGGTCATTCACAATACAGGTCTTGACCACTTCATGTCCGTTCGCCTCGAGTATCGATGCGATGCTGCTTCCTAAAAAGTTATTCCGCAAATGCCCAAGGTGCAAGGGCTTATTGGTGTTGGGAGAGGAATATTCCACCATGATCCGCTCGCGCTTTTCCTGCACAAAGCCATAGGTGAGCTCTCCATAAGTACCTTCCAGCCATCGGCTGCAAAAGGTTGCCTGCACCTCAAGATTTAAAAATCCTTTGATCAAATTATAGGAGGCAAACAGGTCGGGTCTGCGTTCCACCAGCATCGAACCTAAGCGCTCTCCCAGTTCGGCAGGGGATACACCCAATGGTTTCAACAATGCAAAAAGCACCACCGTATAATCTCCGGTGAACTCCGGTTTCGTGGCATTGACCAATATATCTTCCGGCTGAAATGGCTTTCCACAAGCTGCCTCTAAAGCCGCCGCCGTTTCTTTCTTTATTTCTTGTACGAGTCGCATGGGTTGTTGTAGGACTGCAAAAGTAACTAATTAAGCCCTACCTTCGCCCTTCGCTATGATGAAGTTACACGCATTTATCCGTGGTCTCATCCTGAAAGTGGTAGATGCTTTTTATCCGCCATTTCGGAAGGTATTTCCCCTTCAAACCTTCCGCTATGCCGCCTGTGGTGGTGCCAATACAATGCTTGATATCTTCCTTTTTTTCTGCGCATTTCATTTCCTTTTTCATGAACAACCTGTTCACCTCACGTTTATTACCATCGGTGCCCACATCGCTGCTTTCCTCGTAAGCTTCTGTTTTACATTTCCCATTGGCTTCTATCTAAGCCGCTATGTGGTATTCCAGCAAACTGAAGTGGCCAAGTCCACCCAACTGGGGCGCTATTTCACCGTGGTTTTTATCTGTATCCTCCTTAACTATGTCTTCCTGAAACTTTTTGTGGATCATTGGGGCTGGTACCCTACCCCTTCTAAAATCCTGACTACCTTTTTTGTAGTCACCTTCAGCTATCTTTCCCAGAAACATTACACCTTCCGCCCCCCGGCAAACCCCTTCTGATACCAATTTTGCCATGCCATTTTTACCAAAATTGCTTTTACTGCTGTCAAGCTATATCTTTCCGATTACCCATAACTGACATTTTTGCACATTATGTCAGGTGGCACAAAGATTGGTAAAGAATGATTATTAATTCATTGAAAAACAATTATATGGGAAAAATAATCGGAATTGACCTGGGTACTACCAACAGCTGCGTAGCAGTAATGGAAGGTAATGAACCGGTAGTGATCGCCAACGAAGAGGGTAGAAGAACCACCCCTTCTATGGTGGCTTTCCTGAAAAATGGTGAACGCAAAGTGGGTGACCCCGCCAAGCGCCAGGCCATTACCAATCCTAAAAATACCATTGCTTCTGTGAAGCGTTTCATGGGTCGTAGGTATGATGAGGTGACCGAGGAAATCAGCCATTGGAGTTACCAAGTGGCAAAGGGTGATAACAACACCTGTCGCGTTGCCATCGACGATCGTCTCTATACACCACAGGAAATCTCTGCGATGATTCTTCAGAAGATGAAGAAAACTGCTGAAGATTATCTCGGCCATGAAGTGAATGAGGCCGTTATTACTGTGCCTGCTTATTTCAACGACGCACAACGCCAGGCAACCAAAGAAGCCGGTGAAATCGCCGGTCTCAATGTTCGCCGGATCGTGAACGAACCTACTGCCGCTGCGCTTGCTTACGGGTTGGATAAAAAATCAGTAGATCAAAAGATTGCTGTGTTCGACCTCGGTGGTGGTACATTCGATATCTCCATCCTGGAATTGGGTGACGGGGTTTTTGAAGTGAAATCAACCAACGGTGATACGCACCTGGGTGGTGATGATTTTGATAAAGTTGTGATGGACTGGCTCGCGGATGAATTCAAGAACCAGGAAGCGATTGATTTGCGCAAAGATCCAATGGCATTGCAGCGTTTGAAAGAAGCTGCTGAGAAAGCCAAGGTAGAACTGAGTTCTTCTTCAGAAACAGAAATCAATCTTCCTTATATCACAGCAGTAGATGGAGTGCCTAAGCACCTGGTACTGAAACTGAGTCGCGCGAAATTCGAGCATCTTTCTGATAAACTTTTCGCCCGCTGTCTAAAGCCATGCGAAGAAGCCCTGAAAGATGCCTGCTACTCTGTATCTCAAATTGATGAAGTAATTCTCGTGGGTGGTTCTACCCGTATCCCTAAAGTACAGGAGATCGTGGAGAAGTTCTTCAGTAAAAAACCCAACCGTGGAGTAAACCCCGATGAAGTAGTAGCACTCGGTGCTGCCATCCAGGGAGCTGTTCTCACCGGTGAAGTGAAAGATGTGTTGTTGCTCGATGTTACGCCGCTGAGCCTCGGTATCGAAACCATGGGTGGTGTAATGACAACGATGATCGCTGCCAACACGACCATTCCTACCAAGAAAACAGAAATTTACTCTACCGCCAGTGATAACCAACCCGGTGTTCAAATTCACGTGCTGCAGGGTGAGCGCCCTATGGCGAATCAGAACAAGAGCTTGGGTATGTTCAACCTCGATGGTATTCCCCCGGCTCCCCGCGGTATTCCTCAAATCGAAGTGACTTTCGATATCGATGCCAATGGTCTTTTGAATGTAAGTGCTAAAGACAAGGGTACCGGTAAAGAACAAAAAATCAGAATCGAAGCGGGTAGTGGTTTGAGTAAGGAAGAAATTGAAAAGATGAAGGCGGAAGCCAAGGCCAATGAAGCTACCGATAAACTGGCCCGTGAAAAAGTGGAAAAACTGAACCAGGCCGACTCCCTAATCTTCCAAACCGAAAAGCAATTCAAAGAATTCGGTGATAAAATTCCGGCAGATAAAAAAGGTGCTATCGAAACTGCCCTGAACAAACTGAAGGAAGCACACAAGAACCAGGATATCGCTGCGGTTGATGCAGCTATGGCTGAAATGAATGCAGCATGGACAGCAGCCAGCGAAGATATCTACAAGGCTCAGCAGGCAGCCGGTGCTGATGCACAACCGGGTCCTGATGGCGCCAGTTCCAACGCTTCACAGGCTGGTGGAGAAACAGTAACCGATGCTGAGTTCGAGGAAGTAAAATAATAAAACTCATAAGCAATAATCTTTCAATGCCCGACTGAAATGTCGGGCTTTTTTTATGTTCAATATTGTACTGGTTGAAAAGAAATTCGGAAGATGTTTAATTGAGATTTAAAGTGAGTTATAAAAAGCTGTATAAGAAATCTGGAAAAGTTGATTTTTTAAAAAAAGTTACTGTCAAAAAGTAAAAACAGTTGTAGGAGAAACGAGCAAACCAAAATCTTCTTTACAACTGAAACAATAAAAAAAGGTCGTCTCTAATTTTAGTGACGACCTATTCTTAATTTGGTCAGCAATTTTTATGCTACTGATCTGCGGATGATGTTCAGCGCAGCACC
>JBJTTC010000153.1:0-5193 GCA_046079965.1 Sediminibacterium sp.
CAACGCTTCAATACGCTAACAGGAGAGTTGACATCGATCAATACCGCAACCAGGGAATTGAAGCTCGATTTCTTCACAGTTATACAATTGGTAAGTCAACGCATAGCTTTTCAACCGGATTCCGCATCTATCGTGGCAATACTTATCGCTTCCAGAATGGAAGGGGAGATACAGGGTTTGATTTTAATTTGAGAACAGAAGCTCCCTATCCGACCGATCTTGATTTCCTTACCGTTAACACTGCCTTTTTTGCGGAAAATGTTTTCAGAATTGGCAAAAAACTCCTGATCATTCCGGGCTTCCGCATTGAGAACATCCGCAATACCGCTGAAGGAAGAGTGAACCTGGTCGGAGCGGTAGAACAAAAGGTTTCCAATCAAAACAAAGCCCGCCGATTCATTTTACCGGGTATTGGAGCAGAATACCATATTGGCAATACTGAAATATATGCCAATTACTCCCAGGCCTATCGTCCGGTACTGTTCAGCGACCTAACTGCCAATCCTATTACCGATGAAATCGATCAAAACTTGCGTGACGCCCGTGGATACAACATAGACCTGGGTTACAGGGGTCGATTCAAAGATTTCTTGTTCTTTGACCTTAGTGGATTTTGGCTGCAATACAACAACCGGGTAGGACTGATTGCACAGCAGCGATTAGATGGAAGCTTTTACAACCTGCGCACCAATGTGGGCAATAGTTCGAGCAAAGGTGCTGAAATATTAGTTGAACTTAGCTTGTTGAAAGCCCTGCAAGCCGACAAACGCTATGGCAACCTTACGCTGTTTACTTCATTAGCGTTCATTGACGCCCGATATGATAACCTTCGTATTATCAGCCGACAAGGAAACAACCTGGTCACAACGGATTTCAAGAACAAACAGGTAGAAAATGCTCCACGTCAAATTCTGCGGAGTGGCGTTACCTACAGCAGAGCAAAGTGGAAGGCTACGATACAACACAGCTATGTTTCAGCTACGTTCAGTGATGCCAACAATACCAATACTATTGTAGCAACCGGTATCAATGGAATAATACCTGCTTATCACCTGTTTGACCTTAGCGGCAGCTATGATGTGAACGCATCATTTTTTATTCGTTCAGGCATCAACAATTTGTTGAACGAAAAGTATTTCACTCGACGTGCAGGCGGATATCCCGGTCCGGGTATCATGTCTGCCGAGCCCAGAAACTTTTTCCTGACGGTGGGAATGAAGTTCTAATCGTACGGAGATAATCTGTCCGCGAAGTCGATCGTACCCTAAAGGCGGACAAACAGACACGCGGAGGAAAATCCAACAGATATAGGGGCATTATTTGCTGGAAGATTTTTTTATCCCTTATTGTATAAGATCATTTTACGAACCAAGCCTACTGCAAATAAAAAGGGACATTCCAAAAAGAATGTCCCTTTAAAAATGTATCACACATCAACCCATCAGAGCGTAAAGCGCAGACGAGTGAAGTAATAAGCACCATTGAAGCCGAACTGTTGTACACGGCGTGAGTACACAAAGCGACCAAGGCTAAAGTTATTGCTGTGAGAGTGGCGATCTTGATATACATCGAATACATTGTTGCCTCCTACTGTCAGTGTCACTCCTTTCAATACTTCATAGCTTACCGTTAAATCAACGATGGTGTGCGGATTAAAAGTCTGATCCAATGTCTCCTGTAACCCAGTCAGTGTATTCACTGGCCAGGTGCCAGGAGCAGCAGGATTAATTGTTGGATCCAGATAAACTACCTTGCCGAAACGAACCGCACGCGCCATAGCAGAAAACTTACCGGAACGATAGTTCAACATGAAGGTGTGCTTGTTCTGAGGGTTAGCTACTTCGATGCGACTTTGGTCTTCTCTATTGAAATAGTTTCCAATTTGACCTGTAGCTATCAAGATAGGAGATGCTTTAATAATTGGTTTGCCATTTGCATCTTTTTTCACAGAATTATCGATAAAAGTTCCTGCCCAGCTAAACTTCAATGACCCTTGTTTACCTACACGAGCAGTATAAGCCAAAACAGCTTCGATACCGCTGGCGCGTGTATCAATTGCATTGCTGAAGAAGTTAGCCGTTTGAGCATTGGCTGCTGCGAGTTGTGCACGCAATGCTGCATCACCACCATCAGTAAAGTTATTTGTCAATACAATACGATCGTTGATATTAATTTGATAGGCGTCGAGTGAGAATTCCAGTTTCCTGTTAAAGAATTTGGCAGCGACCCCTACTGTATAACTGGTAGATGTTTCTTGCTTCAGACTAGGTATACCCAAAATTTTCGCAGGAATACTTGCATTAGTAAATGTTCCGCTCTCAGTAGGCACCAATCCGCCGGCAGTGCTAAGGAACAATGTGTTGGTTCTCGCATAGAACTTCTGTTGCTGAGAAGGAGCACGGAAACCGGAACTGGTTGACGCGCGAATAGAAATATCATCTGTCAGTTTATAACGAGTAGCCAATTTGTAGTTGAGTGTTCCACCAAAATCGGAATAGTTCTCATAACGCAGTGCTGCAGCAGCCATGAATTTCTTGGTGAAGTCTTGCTCCACATCCACATAGAGAGATACGTTACTGCGATTATTGGTTCCGGCATTGGAGGGCTGAAAACCTGCAAATACCTGAGCAATTCCAGCTACACCTGCAGCTGTATTAAAGTTCTTATATGAAGCTTCTTCACCGGCACGAAGACCAAATTGATCAATACGATATTCAGCACCAAATGCTACGTTCAGGCCTTCTTTCACGTCAAACTTTCTCGACAAATCAGCATTCAAAGTATTTTGAGTAAACTGTAATCCACCGGCATCAAACTCTTTTTGCCAATTGCTGGTGATAGATGCCTGTGAATAATTCACAGAATTGGTAATGCGGAAATCGAAAGTATTTCTTCCATACGTATTACTAAAGTCAGCATTCCATTGTCCGATTTTTCCTTTCACACCAATTGCCGTAGATACATCCACTACATCGGAATTAATTTCCGGCAGGAATCCATTGGGATATACTGCGAAGATGGAATTCCGGATTCCAGCAGGAACTCCTGAAGGATACCTATAAAATCCGGCAGCATTACCCTTTTTTCTATTGTAACCACCAAATGCATACAACTGCCAGGTTCCGTTCAATGGTGCAGAGAAATTATACATCACGCCTCCACCTTTTACTCTGGAGTTACCTATGCGCATGTCAAAATTATTCCTAGTCAAGTTGCGGGCAATCATAATAGAATCATCGCGCACCTGTCCGTTTACAGTTGGGAAAACCGGCCCGGTATAAGTGCCTCCACGATTGGTCTCCCCGCGATCAGTATATTCTCCTGTCAGATTCAGGAAGCCTTTGCTCCCTACTCTAACACCATAGTTAAGCGCTACCTGGGTTGTTCTTCCGTCGGTGATCTTTGATTCAGGAAAATTTCCCCGGTTGATAACAAAATCACGGTCAAACTTTGTCGTGTGCTGTCCTACAGATACATTGCCGACCAGGGTTCCGGTCTGCTGTTTTAAAACTATATTGATAACACCGGCAATGGCATCTGAACCGTACTGAGCTGCAGCTCCATCACGTAATATTTCAATCCGCTCGATAGCATTGGCGGGAATGGCATTCAGGTCAGTTCCTACAGTACCTCTGTTTACAGTACCGTTGGCGTTCACCAATGCAGATTGATGACGACGTTTGCCATTGATCAATACCAATACCTGATCTGGACCCAGACCGCGCAATTGAGCAGGGTCAATGTGGTCAGTTCCATCGGCAATTGCCTGACGGGAAGACTGAAATGAAGGAGCGATGAAAGTCAAAATCTGGTTCAGGTCCACCTGGCCGATATCATTCACCACCTGAGAAATTGGAATAACATCTACGGGAACCGGTGATTCAGTTTTTGTTCTGCTTTGGTTGCGGGAACCCACAACAACAACATTGTCCAATTCTGAACCAAACTCCAGCTGAACTTTTATCACTGATTGTGAACCCACTGCTATCTGAGCTGTCTGATAACCTACATAAGTGATACGAAGAACGGCATTTCCATTTGGAACTGTGATGGAAAACGCGCCCTTGTCATTGGTCAGCACCGGTTGTTTCGAGCCGACCACTTGCACAACAGCACCTGCCAGTGGCTCACCATTGGACTTAGCATTAACCGTTCCTTGCACGGTCCGCTGGGCATACGCTCCAACCGAAAAAAACAGAAAACATAAAATAAATAGGGGGGAAGAAAATTTCATAGAACTTGTTTTGGCTGGCTCTAAATTAATGAAATATTAAGAAAAGGATATGATAATCATAAACGATTGTTTATTAAAGTACTGGAAAAATGCGAGTATTCCTGTAATTCAATGAATTACAATGCAAAACACTTACTGTTATTTTTGCTTTGGAGTTGCTTTTTTCATGGAATAAAAAAGCCACGGGTCTCTATAACTATTTACCAGCTATGTCAAACTGCAATTCTATGCGACTCCTGCGTGTCCAACATTCATCCAGCTGTCCACCGGTTGACTTTTGTCCGGAATGTCTCCAGTCATCACCGCTGATCGAATATGTATAGTTCATCTTTTTTCCAATACTCGCCGGAGTTTTTGTGAAATACTCAATTTCCTCATTGTATTGTCCATTGCCATGTGATTGTTTTCCTCCTCCGGCATCAAAAAATTTTTTACTAACTACATTGTAGCTCACCCATTGAAAATAATCCCCAACAATCAACTTCATGGTGCGGCGGGGAAGAAAAGGGTTTGCTCGTTTTTTGGCGACCCCATCAATATAATTACCTGAAATGATCCATGCCCCTTGAAGATCGCCGGATTGACTTCCCCCGCTTCTTTCTAACCCTGTCAACGTTTCTCCAAGACTGAGTTTGTTTCGCTTTATATCAAAGTCAATAGCGGATGAAGTATTTACCATGTTGCTATCGTTGGAAGACCATTCATATTGTACTTGTAGTTGGCTGCTATGCAAAACATAAGTCCCACCCCATGTATATAGAAACTGTTTTTCTTTTTCATTATATACTGCTACACTAATCAATTGATCGGTTATCAATACCAATGTTTTCACATCTTTCTCTTCCCTTACCCAAGGACCCTTCAGGAACTGCTTTGATTGGGCAGACAAAGATTGGATTATACTAGAAACAAATATGAGAAGAACTATCTTTTTCATAAGTCAAGAACCAATAGTTCTC
>JBJTTC010000154.1:0-8042 GCA_046079965.1 Sediminibacterium sp.
GAGCAGCATAAAGTTGCCGAGCACCATTAATCTTTCGATGTGGTGGTTATAACCGGAGTGCAATAATTTTTGGATGGTCAGGTCAATTGGTGGGATACCAGTAGTGGCGGTATAGAAAGCGGCGGGCATGGGGTTTGTAAAGCCCCAAAAATTTTTGCTGCGTTGGCGACTGCCGGCTTCCTGGTAAATGAGTTGAATGAATTCGCGCCAACCGAGTATCTGCCGAACGATACCCTCAAGGCTGTTCAGAGGTATGGAGTGGGTATTCGCATAATCAATCAGCCGATGAATGACCTGCATGGGTTGGAGGAGACCGATGTTGAGTAAAGGACTCAGCACGCTGTGAAAGAGGGTGGTTTCCTGCGCCAGCATCGCATCTTCATACTGACCGAAGTCCGTTAATTTGGTGCGCATGAATTCTTCCAATGCGAGAGCAGCGTCGGCATGGGTACAAGGGTAGTATTGATTGGATTTTCCGGATTGGAAGGGGGCATCGGAAGAGCCGTAGTGATGGGAGAAGTATTGGCGGGTATAGGAAGTGGCTTCTTCGATGAAGGGATTACTGCCGCTAAAGTGGAGTGATGGGATAGGTGTTTTTGCCGGAATTTTTTTTCTGTTCTCTACGTCGTAGGTCCATTGACCGCCCAGTGGTTCACCGTAAGGGCTGAGCAGCAGTTGGTGTTCTTTGCGTTGCTGGATGTAGAAGCCCGTCTGGTAGAAAGGTCTTCGTTTGCCCAGTTTGGTTGTTTCTCCTGGCAGGTTGTTGATGAAGTTCGGACTTGCCAGGTATTGAAATCGTATGCCGTGTTGTTGGCAGGCATGTTCCAGTTGTTGTTGCAACCAATTATCGTTGGGGAAATAGCAATCGATGGATTGAATTTTTTTGGCCGCCAGGTGGCGGATGAGTTGGGGCAGCCTGCTTTCGGCTTGGTGGTGTTCTATGTAGGTGACGATGTGTTTTTGTTTTTCCAGCCGTTGCTGGTAGTATTTCATGGAGGAACGGTGGAGGATGATTTTTTGTTGGTGGAAGCGGTATTGGGTAAAGAATAAATCGTTCTCGATGAGGAAAATGGGTGTTGAGGCAGGAACGTGCAGGGGTTGTTCGAATAGTTGGTGGGGGAAGAGTAGGAAGGCGTGCATGTAGGTAGTAACAAAAGAAATGAAGGGTAGTTCAGTCCATTTCTTACTATGTATTCACAGCGAAAAAGGGGTCTGATTTAGCGGAGTGTTCAATCACTGACATCCCTTATTTATAATCAGCATATCAGATGATTCGCACATTAACCCTCGGAGTCACCACAACGGGTCGCATGTGCCGTCCCCTGTTCGGACTAATGATTACTTTGGTGCGGGGTGTTCTGAGCGGCGCCACTATAACCTGGGTTCGGGGCATCGGAGTCCGCAACATAGTCCTTCCGGGCTGCACTGTAGCAACTGTTCTGGCTGTTGTGCAGGAAACGAGCAGGGTCATCACTAAAAGGTAGGATAGTATTTTCATGGCATTCTTTTGTAGAATGACTTCAGAAGGACTTTTGGGTTTAATGGGTAACACCCCAATCCGCGGATTTTAACAATTATGATGAATTGGAACTTACTTGTGTATTTTTCTTTTTCTTCAGCAAAGTCTTCTCATTTAATTCGAAAGAACGGGAAGGGAAACATAACAACTATCTATACCCGAATCATTGACCCAACACCCGCATGAATGCTAACAACTCTTCCTGTGAAGGACGGCGATAAAAAATACCTTGTTCTCCTTTCCGGCGAATGCCGCGAACAAATAGATAATATACCCCTCCGATGTGTTGCTCATAATCAAAGCCAGGTAATCGCTGCTGTAAAAACTTATAGAGGGCAGACAGGTATATGAAATACTGTAAGTGATAATTATTATTGCTCATAGCTTCCTGCAAAGCAGCAGCGCCATAATCATCGGTCTGGTATCCGAGATGATTGGTCTTCCAGTCCACTATATAATACCTTCCCTCATGATAACCGATGAAGTCAATCTTCCCATTCATCAATCCCTGCCATTCTTGTCCGTCTTTCAAATGAAAAGGTGTATCGCTGGTTGATAGTGACATCAACTCGCGGGTCATGAACTCCTGTACAGGAAAATTAAATTCCAGTTCGGTGAGTCGGTTTACAGGCGTTATTTGTTTGAGCTGCCAGCTAAGATTACCGGCTTTTAGTTCGAGTTCACTTAACTCTTCTGTCATTTGTTTCAAACCTTCCGTATGCGTCGCTTCCAGTCCGGGCGCCATGCGTTGAAGTGATCGGCTTACCATGGTTGTCCATTGTGCGGGATTACTAAAATCCACATGCTCCATCAGGTAGTGCACCAGATTACCGGAGAAAGCACCTTTTCTTAGTTGATGAAAAATGAATTGATCGTAGGCATCATCACCTGATGTATTGGATCTGGATGATTCACTGAATTTTGAACTGCCGGGCTCATAATTCAGAAAGCTGTAACTTAATTTTTGCCAGTTTTTGTCTTTCAGAACAAATGAATTGGCCTGAGAAAAGCTTGCCAGTTGTGTGGCAGTAGAATTATACAGGAAATTCACGGGTACATCTGGCAGTGTGTCAGTTGTCTCAATTAGTACTGAAGCATTATTGACAAGGGCATCAATAAACACTCCCAAAGTTCCGTTTGCACCATCAGCAGTTTCAGTAAATAGATAGCACTTGTATTTGGCTCGGGTCAGTGCTACATAGAGCAGCCGACGATTTTCCTGTTCCTGTTGTATTTCTATCAGCTGCCTCTCATCATCATTGAGAGATTCGGATTTGCCAAAGAAAAATTTACCGGCAGCATCACGAAATGAATAGAGTTTATCTTTTTTAAATTCATGCTTCAGTTCTAGATAGGGTGCCATCACAATATTGAATTCCAGCCCCTTACTCTTATGTATCGTGATGATTTGCACCGCCTCTGCATCACTTTCAATGCGCTGTTCATACTCATCTCCCTCTTCTCTTTTTCCTTCAGTTGCCTTTTGGAGCCAGTTGACAAGTTCGGTAGGACGAAATTTCAGCCGGTTCTCGGTCTGATGTAAAATTTCTGCCAGTTGAATGTAGTTAGACAATTTTCTTTCCCCATCATCAGAAGCTGATTGGAGCAAGCGAGTTGTTGTATCAAAACAGGCAAAGACGGATTGAAGTGCAACATAAATTCCTTTGGCTATCCAAAGAGAATGCCAGTAACGAAATTTTTCTACCAAAGCCTCTTCATCTAACCCTTCCAGATCGGGGATGCTATATCCGGCGATAGGAGAGGTAACAGCCTGATTGATCTTACCTATTTTATGGCTCTCCATGGCTGTTAACAAGAATAATATTTCAGTTGCTTCATCGGTCGACAAAATACCTGTGTCACTTAAAGTGATAGCAGGAATCTGATAACGGCTGAGTGCTTTTTTTACCTTATTCGCCTCATAACCATACCTGACTAATACCGTGATGTCGGAGGGCCGAATGTTTTGCGATTGATTATTTTTTTGAATGCAGTAATCCTGCTGGTATAAAAGATCCGCTATCCTGATTGCTACTCGATCTTCAATGCCTCCCGTTTCCCGGCAGATTGAGATGGGCGCAACTTCTTTATCATTCAAAAGCATTTGTCCTTTGTCGTTTGGATCCGGTGCTTCAACCGGCTGATAAAGGATGGCATCAGGAGCACCGCTGAAATAAAATGTATCAAAATTGGGTTGCGGTAAGAAAAAATCGTTGAATGCTTTGATCAGCGGACTCACAGAGCGATAGTTCACCGTCATGCCAAACTGGTTGTCTGCTTCTTTCGCTGCTTTGAAATAAGTGAAAAGGTCTGCCTTTCTCCAGCCATATATTGATTGTTTCGGATCACCTATCAGAAAAGAGATGGTGTCGGGTTGTTGGGTAAATAGTACAGAAAAGATTTCATATTGCAGGCGGTCGGTATCCTGAAACTCATCTATGAATACTGCCTTGTACTTTTTTCGCAGGGATTGAATTAGTCCGGCATGTTTGTCTATGCAGACAGCTTTGTGCAGGAGTTCAATCATGTCATCAAAACTAAGCACAGAGCGTCTCTCCTTTTTTTCTGCGAGTTTATGTATGATTTCATTCAGCAGCCAGGAGTAAATACGAAACGTGACTAGTTGTTTGGTTCTGGTGATTGTTTCCTCCAGTTGTTTCCATTGCTCCAGTCCGGCAAGAATCTCGGGAAACAAAGTCTGTATGTAGCCCGAGCCGGATTTTTGATGAATGTAGGGAATCAATGTTTCAGCAGTAGTGTAATCTGCAAGATATCGTCTGGCTGTTCCATTGGCGGCAATCGCTGACTGGTAATCTTTCTCGATGTCATTGTAGTGATCCAGCAAGCTTTGCCATTGAGCATCACTGGCATTTACCGCAGATTCAATTTCATCGAGCAGCTCCTGTTGATGGGTGGCATCAAGTAAGGGGTTTCTGGGAACAACTTGTATATGAAATTTTTTCCCACCCAGCACCTCATTTACCATATTCAACAATATAGCTCTGTCTAATTTACTGTTGATGTATTCGAGTAATTCCAATGACAGGGTGGTGATATGTATTCTCCATTCATCATTGACTGCTTGAAGTATCATCTCTTGCATCTGCTCAGGGGAAATGGCCTCAGCTCCAAAAACTTGTTGGGTTTCAAAGGCAAATTCCTGTAGGGTTTTCTGGCAAAAGCTGTGGATGGTTTGGATGGATGTTTCATCCATCAGTGCAAGGGCTTCTTTTAATAACCTGCGTGTTTCCTCCTCTCCTTGGGCTTTGATGGATTTTTTTACCAGCCACTGAATCGTTTCGTCTCCCGCATCTTTACCCATTGCAGTCTGGTACGCAAGGGTGATGAATTCGCGGATTCGGGTTTCCAGTTCTGCCACAGCTGCCTTGGTAAAGGTTACCATTAATATTTCCTGCACCGGCATTTTTTTTTCAAGTATCAGCCGTAGTACCAGAATGCCTATGGAATAGGTTTTTCCGGTGCCTGCACCGGCCTCTATCACATTGCTTTTTTCCAGTACTACTTCCTCTACTTCAAATTTTTGCATGCTTGCACTATTTTTCTTTCATCAAATTTTTATCAATGTTGTTCAGAAACCCCCAGGCAAGTTCAGTGTTGGCTTTTAACTCATCAAAATAGGCGGGGCCGAAGTAGCCCCATTCAATTGCTGTGGCGAGGTACTGATCCTTGCTATTACGCAATTCCCCCTGTAAAACTTTTCCAATCCCATCTATTCCGTTATCAAAGTAGTGCTCAGCTTTTGCATTTTTCCATTCCGGGAAAAGCAGGAAGGGCTTCTCTGTGCCCTCTAAAAATCCTTTGGCAACAAATTCCAGCCACATCATTGCCTGTTGGGGAGACAGCTGATTGGGATCAAGCGTAACCAGCGCATCTTTTTTTCTATAATGAAAACTGATGGGCAAATTTTGTGCCCGCAAACAGCAGTAACGGGTAAATGCCGGAAATAATTCTTTTTTTAGCTTTGAGTTTTCTTGACGCCCTATAAAGCGGTCGCCATATACATCCACGC
Source organism: Sediminibacterium sp. (assembly GCA_046079965.1). Lineage (GTDB taxonomy): Bacteria > Bacteroidota > Bacteroidia > Chitinophagales > Chitinophagaceae > Sediminibacterium. Next base: position 5,550 of record JBJTTC010000154.1, read on the forward strand.
TACCTTGAAGGGCAGCGACTGAAAGTTCCAAATTAATCGAAATGGACTGTATGGGTTGTCCCATTCTAATGCCATCCAGCTCCTCATATAGAATTTTTGCTTTGGCAGCAATGCCATCGAATATGATTCTTCCACGGTTACTAAGTGGAAGATGACCCTTTAGAAGCATCTCCTTGTACAGCGTATCATACTTTGAGGGTGGGTGTTGGAGAAGTTCATCCAAAATATTCTTTTCACCCAAAAATGGTAATTCAAACATTTCGGCATCCTCTAATAAGATGTCATCCTGATAAAAATAGAGTTGCCATTTTTTCTGGAGGTACCAGGTGAACGGACTCTTCATGAATTTACACAAGTCATCAAGTTCAAGGGTACTTTGATCCGGAGTTGCAGCAGGCAATGGGGTTTTTTTGGTGGGCACCCATGTTTGTAGTGGTTGCAGGTAAGAAATCAGTTGATCGGAACCACCGTTGCCGTAACGTCCGCTAAATCCATGCAGTGGATGTTGAGTAATGAAATCTTTTCTTTTTCGATAATCTGCCCCCGGAATTCCCTCGATGATATAATTGATGAGTTCATCTACCAATGCCGAGGGTGGTATTGATTGATTTTGTTTTACATCTTGTCCCAGATAGCTGATGATGAGGTGTTCCCGGGCAGAGAGCAGGGTTTCCAATAATAGGTGTTTGTCATTGTTGCGGATGTTGCGATCGCCTTTTGAAGGAAGGTGTTTCTGCATATCGAAATCAGGTCTTCTGTCTTTTCGGGGGAACTCATCATAGTTCATGCCAAGCATGGCAACAACTTTATGTGGAATACTCCGCATTGGGATGAGAGAACAAAACAGAACTCCTCCTCTGCCAAAATTCTGCTGTCGGGTGACCGATTCCAGGGATGCACTAAAGTGATGGTTGAAAACTTCATAAGACACAGCGTCAGTTACATCTTCAGCATAAGTTGCATACTGGTCAAGGTGTGCAATGAGTTCTTGGTAGTCGTCGCCATCCTCTTCTTCGTTGATAGAAAAGAAGTCGGCCATCAGAAGGCGAACATAGTTGATCCACTCTCCCACTGGTCGGGATCTTTTTCTTTCCTGCAGATGAACGATGAGTTCTTTCGCCAGCGCATGCAGTCTTACCAACTCAAAAATATTATCTCCTTCAACGGTATCTAGAGGTATCAGGGTATCGCCTTCCGGGGAGTTAAAAAGTGGAGATCCGCTGATGCACCAACCATAAGCAATGCGTTGTAGTCCGTATTCCCAACTTACTAGTCGGGTGTCGTTCTCGCGTTGACCGGAGATATCACGACGAATATTGGCTGCCTGAAGGGTTTCGCGGATAAGTCTTGTATCGCTGAAGCCGAAGCGGCGACGAATGAATTTAGATTCTGCCAAGTCTATCATTTCTTCGGCATTCATGAATTCTTCCTCTAATTGAAGTAAGCGCTGAAGTTGACCAAAAAGATTTTGTCCCAGTGATATTTTTTCATCTGAGATTGTATAAGGGAATTGATAGGGGGCATTGTCGAATACTGCCTGGATATAGGGAGCGTACGCATCAATATTGGTACAAAGGACAAGTATGTCGCGAGGCGCAAATGCCTCAGGCCGGCTTTCAACTAATTGAACAAGTTCATTGTACAAAACTTCCACCTCTCTTGCCGGTGTAAAACAATTATTAATGATTAAGGATCTATCATGCAGGTCTGCGTCGTTGATTGCATGACGGTCATCTCCCCATGCATTGGTGAATATGTCTGCCTGTATTTTTTCTAACAGGGTAGTTGGGTTTTCCGGGGTTACCACCCAGTCATCATATAATTCATTGATTAATTCTTCCTGTTGGAATAGAAGTGCAAAGCTGTCTTTGATAATGGTTCCCCATCCGAGTAGGAGCGTGTTGCCCGGGCGGTTGAAATCGCCGGAAGGCATATTGAACTTATTTTTTTGCTTCCTTTTGATTTGTGCTTTTTCTGTTTCATCGTCCATCCAATAATAAAGAGGTGCCGGATTCATTAGATAGAAATGGAGTGGGATATATGCTGCCAGGGTCTTAAATAGTTCCAGGTGGAGAGGCGTAATCACGGCGATGCCGAAGAAATGCAGTCCTTTCACCCGCTCTCTGAGTAGTTGAAGTTGATCTGTGTTGGCAAGTGCTTTCTTCAGCTTATTAACAATGCCGGGTTTATCCAGTACGCAGTCCTTATAATAGATATGTATTTTTTTCCAGAGGTAGGATTGAAAATCCTTTGCGGTAGCGGCTTCGTTCCATTCGTTGATGGTACTGTGGCGGTAGATTTGATATTGATCAAAAAGATCTGCCAGTTCAACGGCAAGTGCTATCTGGCGAATGGGGTGTTGCAGGTAATATTCAGCGACACCGGGAAATGTTTGTTGGAATTCAGGTTGATTCAATTCCTTCCAAAGCTGCCAGCGAATTTTTTCGGCAGTGATTACCGGTGATGCCTTTTCAGATAACCACTCATGCAGGA
>JBJTTC010000155.1:0-8347 GCA_046079965.1 Sediminibacterium sp.
GGCATTTTGAAAAAAGTGGTGGTGCTCTATTGTCGGTCATTGCGCAATATCTCGGACTGGAATCGCAGTATTTCGATCCGCACTTACACAATGGAAATTCCATCCTTCGATGCATTCACTATCCACCAATTTCCCACGAACCGAAGACGGCCATTCGCGCGGAACAACATGAAGACATCAACCTCATCACGCTGCTGGTGGGCGCTTCCGCTGATGGGCTACAAATATTGAACAAGCAGGGAGAATGGGTGAGCGTTACTTCTCTTCCCAATCAAATAGTGGTAAATGTGGGTGATATGCTTCAGCGACTGACCAACAACCTGCTCAAAAGTACTACCCACCGTGTAGTTAATCCCCCCAGGGACATGTGGCATACCAGTCGTTTCTCCATGCCCTTCTTCTTACATCCGCGCAGCGAAATGAGTCTGGCTTGTCTAGATCGTTGCATCGACAGCGCACATCCCAAAGCTTATACCGATATCACTGCCGGGGAATACCTGGAAGAAAGATTGAGGGAGATCGGACTTAAAAAATAACAGGTATCTTTAGTTGATTAATTTTATTCGGGTTGTAAACCGGTTGTCTTGTACTTTTTCAGACACATCCCCTTTTTAAAGGCTGTGCTGCTGCACAGCATTACCGCTTTTGGTGGTCCACAGGGTCACCTGGGAATGATGTACCAAACATTTGTGAAACGCCGCCGCGATGTAACGGAAGAAGAACTGATGGAGTACAATGGATTTTGCCAGTTGCTGCCCGGCGCTTCTTCCACCCAAACCCTTACCCTGATTGGATATAAGCGTGGAGGTCTTTTACTCGCAGTGGTGACTCTTTTGATTTGGATTACTCCTGCCTGCGTGCTGATGGGCGGACTTTCCTATCTCCTTGATTATTTTGATGACAGGGGCAAAACCATCCATTGGTTCCGATTCATGACGCCCATGGCCATTGGCTTCATTGGCTTTTCGGCCTTTCGTTTCATGGAGGTATCTGTGAAAAATACCATCACCCGTGTCATTATGGTGCTAGCTACCCTAGCAACTTTTTTGGCCTTCAAAACTCCCTGGGTTTTTCCCGCTTTGATATTGCTTTCGGGCATAGTAACCAACTTCAGCGATAAACGAATTCCTAATTGGGAGGGCAAACGAAAGCCTGTACGCTGGGGCAACCTGCTTATTTTTTTATTTGTTTTTGCTGTGGCTGCTTATTTATCTGAGACGGCCAGCAACCAAAATTGGAAGAATCGCCGGGCTTTCAATCTCTTCGAAAATGCTTACCGTTTTGGTAGTTTGGTTTTTGGTGGTGGTGATGTGCTCATACCCTTGATGTATGAACAATATGTGACTCGGCCTGAAACCCGTCATATAAAGAGCCAGAACAGGGATGTTTTGCGCATTAACCGGGATCATTTTCTGACGGCTTCAGGTGTTGTAAGGGCTATCCCGGGTCCGGTTTTCTCCATCGGAGCATTCACCGGAGGCATGGTAATGCGGGATGATGGGCAAGTGGCACATGCATCAGGTATTGTTATTGGGGCCATCGCTATTTTTCTGCCCAGTGCTTTGCTGGTGCTTTTCTTTTTTCCTGTATGGCAGTACCTGAAAAAATATGCGGTCATTTATCGGTCGCTAGAGGGCATACATGCGGCAGTAGTGGGTATCATGGCCGGCTCTACCTGCTACCTGATCATGGATACTTTTTGGTATCCTCTTTGGCGCGCCGAGCCGCTGGCTTTTGCCGATTTGGGCATCGTAATTGTTACCGCCCTGCTTTTGCTATCTCGCCGCATCCAGCCCCCCTGGATTGTGGTAGGATGCCTGCTGTTGGGAGGTTTGCTCTGATGGAATGAACTACCACTTGTAAAAAAAATCGTATATTGAAGCATGGTAACCATTGCATTGTACAACCTCAAAGGTGGGGTAGGAAAAACGGCCGCCACCATCAACCTTGCATTTTTAAGTGCCCAGCAAGGTTTTAAAACATTGATATGGGATCTTGATCCACAGGGCTCCTCCTCCTTCTATCTGGGGGCACAGGCCAGTGTAAAAAATGAATCGAAGAAGATTCTTAGCAGCGAGTTCGAATTGATGCATGCCATACAGGCAACGCCCTATGAAAATCTGGATGTGATTCCTGCTGATCTTTCTGCCAGACATGCCGATGTTTTGTTGCATGAGATGAAACAATCCAGGAAAAAAATAGCCACACTCCTTACAGTTCTGCAGAAAAAATATGATGTTATTTTTTTAGATAGTCCACCCGGCATCTCCCTGCTTCACGAAGCCATCTTTCACGCAGCCGATTGGGTATTGATGCCAAATATTCCTACTACGCTTTCCATCCGTTCTTATGAAACGGTGATGGATTATTTCAAGGCCAATGATTTGGATACTTCCAAGATCAAATGTTTCTTTAGCATGGTCGATCACCGCAAGAACCTGCACCATGAGGTGATGACTGAGTTTTATAAGGACAAAGTTTTTTTCAAAAATTATATTCCTTACCTCAGTGATGTAGAGAAGATGGGTATTCAACAGGCACCATTGGCAACTTTTGCCCGCAGTAGTTATGCGGCGCAGTGTTACCAGGATCTGTGGAAGGAGATCCGCAGAAATTGTATAGAATAATTTTCCCGATTCAACCGGTGTGAAAACACTATACCCAGCTAACCCAATGAACCGATCGATTGATTCCTGGTACAGTCCGGCACTCGATGCCGAAATGCCTGTGGTAACCTACGGCCATTATGGCTTTGCACTTATTCTCATTCCTACTGCTGCAGCAGATTTTCTTGAGTATGAAAGGTTTCAGTTGATAGATGCATTGGCTCCCTTTATCGATGCCGGTCAAATGAAGGTTTTCAGCATCAATAGCATCAACAAAGAGAGTTGGATGCACGATACCATGTTGCCCGAACACAAAGCCATCCGTCACAACCAGTTCAATGAATATGTATTTCAGGAATTGATTCCTTTTGTCAGATCCCATACCAGCGATGATACACCGGTATATTGTTGTGGTGCTTCTTTTGGGGCATTGCATGCCATGAATCTTTTTCTCAAACGTCCAGACCTGATACAAGGTACCATCAGCATGAGTGGGGTATATAACCTGATGGAATATACACGTGGTTATTTTGATGAGCAGGTATATTACAATAGTCCGGAGCATTACCTCCCCCGGCTGGAAGATCCCTGGTACCTGGACCATATCCGCAAGAGTAGCCACATACATATCTATACAGGCAGCGGTGCCTATGAGGATCCGGATGCTTCGAGGAGATTTTCGGGGATTCTGCATCAACAAGGGATTCCGCATGACCTGGGTATTTGGGGTCATGACATTACGCATGACTGGCCAACCTGGCGGAAGATGTTACCACAGATCATAGGCAGTTATTTTTGAATGGGCGAGATAGAGAGTAACTGCAAAATCAAAGTTAATTTACACCCAAACCGAGGAGCAGTTCCGGTTCTTAATTATGTTTACAAATAAACCCCGCTTTGAGGCATTCCTTTTTTTATTTGTTGATGATTTTTTTTACAGGTTGTATCCTGTCTGAACCCATTCATGCCCAACAGGTAACCATCAGCGGAACGGTATATGATTTGTCCGCCCGTCGCCCACTCGAAGCAGTTGGGGTGATCAGTTCATCGGGAAGAGGCACCATTACCGATTCTATGGGCAGGTATTCCATAACTGTATCTTCCAAGGATTCTATCTGGTTCTCTCTGATTGGAAAGACAACCATGCGGTACCCTGTAGATACGATTTCCAATACTGAGAATTTCAATGTGATGTTGCACCTACGTGCTTTTGACTTACCTGATGTGGTGGTACGAAACAGTTATTATCGGTTTGATTCCATTCAAAACCGGCGTGACAATGCGAAGGCATTTGATTTCAGGAAGCCAACGCTTCGTTTGAGCGGTAACCCGAATTACAATCCGGGTGGCTTGAGTGTTGGATTTGATATCAATGAGATCATCAACATGTTTCGATTTAAGCGGACCGCAAGTTTGCTGAATCTGCAACGACGATTGTTGATGCAGGAACAAGAGAAATATGTTGACAGTCGTTTTACCAAGCCCTTTGTTCGCAAGATTACCAAACTTTCTTCACCCGATTTAGACAGTTTCATGGTAAGATACCGACCTGAATATGAAACCCTGCTGCGCTTAAATGATTTGGAATTTGCTTATCTGATCAATAAAAATTATGAACGTTACCGATCTGAACGCTACAACTGGAGAGGCGGTTTGCGGCGCAGGAATTGATCAGGAAATTGAATTTTTTTCCAAGGTTACCATGCCGTGGTGACCGAGTAATTTGACAAGCTGCAGCAGTGCCTCAAATCGATTGTCACGGTGCAGTCCTTTCTTCCAGCGGTAATAAATTTGTTGTACTATGACGGCGTTTTTGAATAAGCCAAAGACATAATAGAACAGCAGGTCACTAAGGTCTCTTCCACTTTTTTCTGCATAAAGATCTGCACAGTCTTGGCGGCTCAGGTTGCCCTTTATCCAGGTAATGTTGTAAGTACGAAATGCTGGCGGGTCACCGGCTTCAAACCAATAGGCAAGAGCTGCACCCAGGTCCATCAATGGATCTCCTACAGTTGCCATTTCCCAGTCGAGCACACCTGTGATGCTTGATAAATTATTTTTTTCGAATAGTAGGTTGTCATATTTATAATCATTGTGCAGCAGGGTGGCTTGTTGTTCACGCGGGGTTTGTTTCCCCAACCAGTCTGCCAGCAAATTCATATCATTGAGTTCGTCTGTTGCAGATTGGAAATATCTTTCAGTCCACCCCTTCACCTGCCGCTGAACATATCCATCAGGTTTTCCCAACAGTTCCAATCCGTTAGCCCTGATATCAATGGCATGCAGGTCAACCAGGTTGTTGATGAGCAGGTGGGACAACAGTTGAAATTTTTCCGGAACTATGTTGTTCAGTTCCTCTTTTCCCGGTCTTAATACAATGCCATCTAATTCTTCCATGATATAAAAGGGGGCACCCAGAACAGCCATGTCTTCACAGTATGCATGTACCTGTGGCACCAGTGGATAATATGGGCGTAGGGCTGCAAGTACACGGAATTCCCTGCCCATATCATGGGCTGTTTTAACAGCTGAACCCGGTGGGGGCATGCGCAGCATATAATTGCCTGCCGTTGTATTGATGCGAAAAGTGAGATTCGAATAGCCGCCGGTTATTGGCAGTGAGTCCAGCACCCGACCCAGCGAAGGCAGGTGTGAATTTAACCATTCCTGCAAAGCAGGCAACTGCTGATCGAGGTTAGGAAGCGACATGCAGAGAGATTAAGCAGATTTGTTTTTCCTTTTCACATCGAGTCCATAGCGTTTCAAAATCTGTATGGCGAGACTTTGCTTGTGTACTTCGTCGGCACCATCCCAGATGCGGGCACCACGTTCATGTTGGTATAGGTTGGCGAGCAGGGTATCGTCGGTGAGTCCCATCGCTCCGTGTACCTGTATGGCTCGGTCGAGTACACGAAGAAACATATTGGCAACATAGAATTTGATACCGGCAATTTCTTCACGGCATTGGGCAGCGCCCCGCAGGTCGATCTGGTGGGCAGTGCGTAAAACCAACAAACGGGAGGCGTCAATTTCTACGCGGCTTTCTGCAATGAATCCTTGTATGAATTGTTTCTGTCCCAACAAAATTTCTTCTTCCATTTCTCTGCTCGCAGCACGGCGACACATTAGATCAAAAGCTTTTTCGGCAATTCCTACCCAACGCATACAGTGGTGGATGCGACCCGGACCGAGGCGTTCTTGTGCCAGTTTGAATCCCATGCCTTCTTCTCCGATGAGGTGAGAGGCCGGAACCTTGCAATGGGTAAACTGTACCTCAGAGTGACTTGCCCATCCTTCTCCTGCTTCTCCGAAAACAGGAATGTTTCTCACTCTTTTATATCCGGGGGCATCGGTAGGCACTACAATCATGCTGGCACGTTGATGGGGTGGAGCATCTGGGTTGGTTACTGCCATAACAATGGTGAAAGCGGCTCCATCTGCACCGGTAGTGAACCACTTGGTGCCATTGATGATATAATTGTCGCCTTCTTTTACAGCACTTGTTTCCAGCCGAACCGGATTGGAGCCGGGCATGGCAGGTTCTGTCATAGAGAAGCAACTTCGAATGTTTCCTTCCAGCAGCGGGTGTAAAAATTTTTCTTTGATTTCAGCAGAGGCAAAGCGAAACAGCAATTCAGTGTTGCCTATATCAGGTGCCTGACAATTGAAAGTGTATTGACCATAATAAGGGGCCAGTGAAAGCACTTCACTTACCTGCCCAAATTCGCAGAGGGTAAGTCCCATACCGCCCTCTTTTTCCGGCAGGTGCAGGTTCCACCAACCACGGGCTTTTACCAGCTTCCGTTTTTCCTGCAACAGCGCTTCTGTGGCTTTGCCTCCGCGCTCCCTGTGTTCCGACTCCAGCGGTATGAGTTCTGTTTCAACGAAACTGCGAATGGCCGGCACTAAGGTGCGGATTCTTTCGGTTGCAAATATTTCTTCCATGTTCAAAAATTAAATAGTTAGACCACCATCAGCCATGTAAATGCCTCCGGTGCAATAACCTGATGCATCGCTGGCAAGAAAGAGGCAGAGGGTGGCTATTTCCTCCACAGTACCCATGCGTCCGGCAGGCAATGTTTGTTCAAATTTTTTCAACCACTTTTCATCTTGCCAGCGGGCTTCAGAAAATTTGGTTTTTATCCAACCAGGACAAACAGCATTGACGCGAATGCTATCCTTACCCCATTCTTTGGCTGTTACCTTGGTTAACATATTCAGCGCTGCTTTGGAAATGGCATACATACCCAACCCATAATCGGAAATGAGTCCGGCCACAGAACTCATATTGATGATACTGCCACCGCCATTGGCTTTCATCACGGGGTAAACTAGTTTACTCAATTCAAAAGGTGCTTTGACGTTTACCTGCATGATTTTATCAAATGCCCATTCTTCCGTTTCGGAAATAGGGCCATAAACCGGATTGGCAGCAGCATTGTTCACAAGGATATCTATTTTGCCGTGTTTTTCCAGTGCCCGCTCAATGAGCTCTTTACAGGAAGAAACACTGCCTGTGTTGGCTGCAATAGCGGTACACGTACCTCCTGTAGAACAAATGCTTTCAGCGACAACATCGAGTTCTTCCTGCTTACGGGAATTGATGATAACGGTGGCTCCTTGTGCGGCGAAAAGACGTGCCATGGCTTCACCTATTCCTTTGCTGGCACCTGTAATCAGGGCAACTTTTCCTGTAAGGTCAAAAGAAGAATGGATGGACATAAAAAAAATTACTAGGGTTCTTGAATCAGCTGTTGCTTTGATATTTTTTCACTTTGTGCATCGATGCCATGAATTGTTCTTTCACCATTTTTCGGAAACGCATCGGAGCGAAACGTTTCATCCACCACATTTTCCGCGCAGCGGATGGCAAAATAAGATAGAGCTCTTTCTTGCCGGCACGTTCTAATATTTCTGCTGCCACATCAATGGCTTCGAGTCCCGACTTTTTGATAAAATGTTCTGTGGCTTTTTTCACCAGTTCTCCACCACGGGCATGCTGAATGACATTGGTTTTGAAGTAAGTAGGCATTATGCAGGAAACGTGTATGTTGTGGTCCATGAGTTCTCCATACAAGGTTTCGCTAAGAGCGAGTACAGCAGCTTTTGTCATGTTGTAAGCAGCCATGGTGGGAGCACAGCTAAAAGCAGCAGCACTTGCGGTGTTGATGATTTGTCCGGAGCGTTGTTTTTTCATTGAGGGAATAAAATAATAACAGCCATATAGAACACCCATCTGGTTGATGCCTGTCATCCATTCGTAGTTTTCCAAAGCGTAGTCTTCCAGTACACTTCCATCGCCAACACCTGCATTGTTGAAGAGCAGATCGATGCCTCCGGTCTGCTGAAGAAATTCTCCGGCTACTTGTTTGTATTGTTCTTTGTCTGATACATCGAGCGGTAACAATATTGTATTCCCCCCGGCAGCTTTGATTTCTTCGGCTGCAGCTTCCAGTGCGCCTACATTGTTGTCAGACATGCCGAGGGTCCAGCCATCTGCAGCGAGGTGAAGACAGAATGCCTTGCCCAGTCCGGAAGCAGCACCGGTGATAAAAGCTCTTTTATTGGGATATTGAGAAGAGAGTGCCAGCATGGTAATAGGGTGTTTGGTTGAGTAAGGCAGTGTATAATAGATAGGGAAACTTAAAATTACAATTCAGGGCGCTATTGACCGAATTAATTATAGCTAGATCCGTTTGTCCGGACTTATCTAACTCCTTGATAAATAATTTCTATCTTTA
>JBJTTC010000156.1:0-43146 GCA_046079965.1 Sediminibacterium sp.
ATTAATTTATGATGAACCGGAAGATAAATGATTATTTATACAAAGTGAATTTATATTAATTAGATTTTATAGCATTCATTCAACCTTCTTTATTATTTATTTTAGAGAATATAAATTGGAAGGGGGTATTATAAAAGAAGCCGGACAAGAACATAGATGATCCCAACCATGTGGCTTTTCCGTCTATCATAGGATATCGCTGACCCACCAATTTTGCTACTGACTGTGCAACAACAGGTAGTCTACCAGTAAAGATACGGGGAGAGTATGCCACGCTGCCTGAAAGAAAAAAATTATCCGTTCCCCCCCGTTTTTTTGGGTGCCGGTGCCGGAGGTTTGGGTGGAAGATTTCCGGATGGTTTTGTTTCAACTGGTTTAACCGGATTCTTATCATTCACCGGTACCGTCTTTTTTGTTCGGTTGCCAATCAGGCTGGTATCTGATTCAGCTCCGATCACATCAGCATTTCCTGCTACATCATAGCCCGTTTCGGTTGCACCACCGCCATTTTCTTCAGTATTGTTCTCGCTTTCACCACTCATGATGGGTACATTGCCATTTGAATAGTCAATTCTGATTTCCGTGTTGACTTCCTCAGGTCGGATGAAAGTGATTTTTGTATCTATCCCACAGGTTGGATCAGCAGTTGCCTTGCGCATGAAATAGGCCCAGATCGGCATGGCCGCCCTTCCGCCTTCCCCATTTTTGCTCGATTTATTGAAACGAACGAATCGGTCATCGGCACCCACCCAAACACCCGCTAACAGTTGAGGAGTATACCCCATGAACCAGGCATCACTGTTGTCATTGGTGGTACCTGTTTTTCCAGCAATTTCCAATCCGGCAGGCATATCATAACCCCAGATGCCGGCTCCGGTACCATTCGTCATTACCCCTTGCATCATTTTGATAACTGAATATGCAGTTACATCACTGATGATTTCTTTTCGCGTGGGTACAAAGTTTGCCAGCACGTTCCCATTCCGGTCTTCAATTCTTGTAATGTACATTGGTTTGGCACTAAAACCTCTTCCGGGAAAAATGCTGTAACCCTGCATCATTTCAAAAAGAGATATTTCTACCGCTCCAATGCCAATGGAAGGGTAGGGGGGAATGGTAGATTGGAAATCACATTTCCGAAGAAAGTCTATCAGGCGCTGAGCCCCATTGTTACCGTTGTTGTCCAGTTGCTTCAAAATATATGCAGTCGCACAGTTTCGTGACTTAGCCAAGGCAAGTGCCATAGGCATTGCTGCTCCTGTGCAGGTTTTGGGTGTAGCAGGCACTAGTCCGAAACTACCAAAGCTTTGCTGGTTATCGTAAACAGTTGTATTGGGAGTAAATCCCGCTTCCTCAATTGCTAAACTATACAGCAAAGGTTTCATGGTGGAACCTATCTGTCTCTTGGTATTAATATTGGCGTGGTCGTACTTAAAGGTCTTGTAATCTATTCCCCCCACCCATGCCTTGATCTGGCCATCCATAGGATTCATAACGATGAAACCCGTTTGAAGCATTTGGCGATGGTACTTGATGGAATCATAGGGTGTCATCAGGGTATCTTTCCCCCGGGAAGTATTCCAGGCAAACACGCGCATATTCACAGGTTCAAAAAAAGATTTTTTTATTTCCGCATCATCCAATCCATCTTTACTTAGATTCTTCCATCGATCACTTTGTTTCATGGCTGCATCCAACACATGCTCATATCCCTTCCACACAGAACCGGTCTTTATGTTGTCCTGACCATTGAGTAATTTTTGTAAATAATTCATGTGGCGGGCTACGGCTTCCTCCGCATAAATCTGCATACTTGGGTTGATCGTAGTATAAATTTTCAGTCCGTCTCGGTACAAATCATAATGATCGCCATTGTTCTTCTTGTGCTCTCTACACCATTTTTTCATTTCCTCCCCAAGTATCATCCGGAAATATGGACCAAGCCCATTGTTTTCGTCCAGCTTTTTATAATTCAACTGAATGGGTTTCTTCTTCAGAAGAATGGCATCCGCAGCTGAAAGATAGTTTTTGGTGACCATCCTATTCAACACCAGGTTTCTTCTGTCTATTGCTCTTTTAGGATTGGTGCGGGGATTATAGATTCCGGGACCATTGACCATCCCAATGAGTACCGCCGCTTCCTCTATGTTGATTCGGTCAGGCTCTTTTTGGAAAAATGTTTTGGAAGCATTTCGGATACCATAAACATTGTCACCAAAAGCAACGGTGTTCAGGTACAAAGTCAATATCTCCTCCTTGGTAAAATTGGATTCGAGTTTGATAGCGATGATGGACTCTTTTAGCTTTTGAATACTGCGCAATAGAAAATTTTTGGTACTCCAGTTTTCAGTGAATAGATTTTTTGCCGTCTGCATGGTAATGGTACTGGCACCGCCTTCCCTTCCTAAAAAGAACAAGGCCCTTCCCATAGAAACCGGATCAATACCACTGTGGTTGTAAAATCTCTTGTCTTCCGTGGCTACCAATGCCTGAATGGCATAAGGACTGATATCGCGGTAGTCGGTCATTATCCTGTCTTCAATGTAATACTTGCCGATGGGGGTACCATCGTCAGCAAATACCTGACTCGCCAGTGAAGCAGTAGGATTTTCTATGTCCTGTAAATTAGGCATAGCTCCCAACCAACCTAGCTGAATGACAATAATCAGCAGTACAAATAGACCGAAACATCCGAAAAAAAATTTCCAGAAATAGCTGACCGCCCTCGTTATACCAGATTTATTTTTTTGCACTCCCAAATATCTTTCTTTTCCTCAATTTATGTTCTTTTCATGACTTGCCGAAGTACTAAAATTTATCCGGGAATAATTCTTTTAGGAATCCGACATATCCCTCCAGGTCCTGACTAACCATTAGTAAGGAAAGGTTAGAGGGACTGATCAGGCTGAAACTGTATTTATTGGCAGGGAGCCAAGGGATGATCCGTGAAGCAGTCATAGGTTTCACCCTGTCCATATAGTTAATTGCCTCATCTGCATTGATAAATGGTCCGAAAAGTACCAGGTTAATGGGCTCACTTAACTTTCTAATCTGAATGGTGAGTGGGCTCCTGAGTGAAAGCATCTGGTTATATCGGAGGAAAGCATTGCGGCTTTCGTTGACAAAAATTGGATCAACCTTGTTCAATACCAATACCAGAAAAGCAGAGTCTGCCGGGTGGAAGCGATAATTCTTACCCTGGAAGCCTTCGGCAGAAACACCTGCTGCCAGGCGGATGGGCTGAGATGAAACCGGTGCTCTAACAGGTGCTGTGGGAGCAAGCGGCTTCGATTCTTTGCCGGTAGCTATGAGGCGATTATCAATGACTGATTTTAGTTGCTGTTGGTTTCCGCTCACCGGTCCCGTAGGGGGTTCCGGTTTTGGCAGGCCTTTCGTAATTGTTTTGAGCGGAGCCATTTTATCAACGTCTGCACCTACCTGTATGTCTTCCACCCCTCTTTCTACTGCCAGATTACTAAGATAGGCTTCAATTTCTTTGCGGCGATTCAGCACATCTGCCATGGTTGAGGCTTTCTCTGCAAGAGGTGAGGCAGGAAACATCCGGCTAATTTCTTTCAGTCGTTGTATGGCAATGCTGTCCTGTTTATCCCTGATATAGTAGATGGCCTCGATATAGAGAAGTTGCGGAGTCCAGTAAGAATTCCCCAATTCTTTGTCCGCTTTTAATTTTTCCTGTTTGGCTTTGTCAAATTCTCCTTCAATAAATAAGTTATAAATATTTTCATATCGAATGGTTGAAGGGTCTTTAACTTTGGGTTGATTGGCCAGTTTAAGTTGTTGTGCCGACTTCCCGGTGGGATATTCTCTTAACAATCTTTCCGACATGATTTTAGCAGCAACTGTGTTCCCCAGCTTACTGTAGCAATAACTTAGGTGAAACAGAGCAGGTTCAACTTCAGTGCTTTCAGGGAAGCGTTGTAAGATGAGTTCATAAATTTCAATAGCGGAGGGATAATCCTCCAGCTGGTTTTGAAAAGTCAATGCATTCTCCAGCAAAGCTTTGAGCAGGCGACCATTTGATTCACCCATTTTTAAATCATCCATCGGGATGTCTTTGTACAATGACTCCGGACTGAAGTCTTTGTCCTTGTCTTCTTGTGTGGAAGCAGCTACCATTACCCCCTGTTGACCGGTAACAGGGTTGATTTGATTCAGTGTTCTGTTGACCATGCTTTGTCTTCGCCAATTATCAACATTTGGTCGCGTGCCCCACCTCGTTTTAAACTCATTCAATCCTTTGCTGCGCAAATTGGCATTCAAAAAATAAAATTCTCCGGAGCCTGAAGTACTGAATAGTCCGGGATTATTCATTGGATTTTTGATTCCAACAGGATCTATGACGGGCATGTCTTTCAAACCCTTTTCCTTGCGCAGTTGTCTCCAGATTTTTCTTACGACCAATGATCTTTCCTCTGCAGATAGGGCCGCCAATTGTTGAAGACTATCTTCTCGTTGAATGACTGATTGGTTGGCAGCAATAATTTTTAAGGCTGGCTTTCTTTCAGCTACCCGTTTCGCATCCAAAGGATCAGGTAGAGGTAATCGGATACTATCATAACAAGCCAATGCCAAACCGTAGTTCTTTCGGAGGTAATAAACATCTGCCAGTTGTAAAAAGCTTTTATCTCTTTGTAAATCATTTTGATTAGAGGCCGCAATGCTTTTCTGAAGCAACTCTATGGCACCCTGCCAGTTTTTTTGTTTGAGTTGTAATTGTGCTGCAGCAAAATAAATGATATCACGATTGCTCTCGTATTTATCTCGTTTTGCCATCTTCAATAGTTCTTCGAGATTTTGCTGAATGGCATTGTTCTGCGTGCTAGCGGCAAGTTCAGTCACCTCTAATCGTGCATAGATTTCTAAAAGTGGATCATGGGTTTCTTTGATGGCGCGGTTGAACCAGGTGACCGCATCTGTATTTTGTCCGGCCAGGGCAAATAGTTGGGCACAGAGATAACTAACTCTGTCCAAATCAGGCCTGGAGGGATCTAGCTGAATTGATTGAGCCAGTTCTTTTGCTGACTGCTGCCAGACGCCCTGTTTGTAAGCTACGTAGGCGGCTACTTCATACAGCAAGGGCTGCAGACGGGGTGGAAATTGAGGATCCTTGCGCAAAAGTTCCAATAAGGTAGCTGCCTCGACATAATTATCCTGCTCGATTAAGTTACGTGCCTGCCATAGAAAACTTTCATTCCTGCTGGGTGGCTTGCTGATGATTTTCTTCCACCAACTTTTGTTTTCACGGGTAGCAATAGTGAAAACCCCATTGGTATTGCTTGCATTGCTACCAATGGGCACATCATAACCATCATCTTTTGGGGCAAAAGCATAGTTGATGTATTGAAAAACCACTCCTGCTGAATCAAAATGTTGTTGAAGCAGGTAGGCCCTTCCCATGAGCAGGTAGAGTCTATCTACCCAATCGCTGCGGAGATCGTGAAGTAAAATACCGGCCGTACATTTATATATCACACTATCCAACAGAGGGTCACCGGCTGTTTCCTTCAACTCAAAAGGATAAAAAGGTAGGAGCCGGGTATAGTCATCCGGATGCGCTGCA
The DNA here is from genome assembly GCA_046079965.1 of Sediminibacterium sp. Taxonomy (GTDB): domain Bacteria; phylum Bacteroidota; class Bacteroidia; order Chitinophagales; family Chitinophagaceae; genus Sediminibacterium. The sequence continues at coordinate 5,582 of JBJTTC010000156.1, forward strand.
GCCGCCCGCTCCTCAATATCCATTATCAGTTGTCTTGCATTGAAATGATAATTAAAACGACTGACTGTATTGTTATAAACCCGGCGGGGGAAGGTGAATTTTTTTTGCCCTGTTTTTTCAGCACCAAGGTTTCTGTTCTCATATTTTTCCGGTTTTGGGATCTCAATGCTTGTATTGGGCTGGCTCGCTGCCTGTATCCAGAACAGGGCTGAAAAAACTCCTGCCAATAGCAAGTGATACCCTGCCGGAACGATGGTACAATTAAAAATAGAGTAGGACCTCATAGCTGTGCTTAAAAATACGTTTATTTCTTTTCGCGCAACACTGAAAAAGCCTGCATCTTCGTACCTTTAACCTGTTTTTATCAAATGGAGAAGAACGAGCAAAATAATTCATTGAACCGTCTTCGGAACAACTATCGGCTGGTTGTGCTCAATGATGATACCTACGAAGAAGTGATTACTTTTCGTTTGTCTCGTCTAAGTGTTTACATAGGCCTAAGCACCACATTCGTTTTGCTGGTAGGACTGACCATTGCCCTGATTGCATTTACTCCCTTAAAATATTATATTCCCGGCTATGGTACAAGGGAGAGCAGGTCTGCCCTGCAGGTTTTAAAATTAAGAACCGATTCTCTTGAAAGGGCCATACGTTACCGAGATCAATACCTGGATGGAGTGAAAAAAGCCCTTTCCGGTGAAGGCAATCTAAATCTGGATACCACATCATTGAATGTGCCTACCAAAGAAACTTCGATCGACTAATGTATATGAATAAAAGCTTTCTACGTCTCATATCTCCATTGCTGATGACAGCTGCAATAATTGGGATGCTAACAGCAATAGGAGGTGGATGGATGGTGGTAAGAAAAATTGATCCCTTTGTAGTTCAGATAGCCAATCTGGTTCTTCTGTTTACCGGTAGTATTAACTTATACTTTCAAAAGACCAATCTGCAAAAAACCAATCCACAGGCAGTGATGCGGGGCATCATCGGTGCAACCATGCTGAAAATGTTTTTTCTCGCAACGCTGGTATTGGTGTACCTCATAGCTGCAGGTGAAAAAAGAAGCGTATATGCTGTTATTTTTTCGATGGGTTGTTATATTGTTTATTCCTGGTTGGAGACTCGCATATCTTTGCAATTGAAATCGGAAAAGTAATGCCCGCTTCAGAACACCCACTCCAGGCACTGGCAGCATTCCTTCCTGATAAAAGTTTTGAGCAGGTGGCATCCCTGCTCCATCAATACAAAGTTCATCTTACGATTACCCGAAAAAGAAAATCTGTTCTGGGAGATTACCGGCACGCAGCCGCTAATGCCAATCATCGAATTACCGTAAATGGTAACCTCAATCCCTACGAATTTCTCATTACCCTGCTTCACGAACTGGCTCACTTACTGACTTTTGAAAAATACGGACCTCGTGCAGAGGCCCATTCCAGCGAATGGAAAAATGAATACAGCAGATTGCTGATACAATTTGTTTCCCAATCTATTTTTCCCTCTGATATTGAGAGAGCACTGCAATCTTCCATCCGCAATCCGGCCGCCACTGCCAACGGGGAAACAGATCTGTTGCTGGTACTGCGTTCTTATAATCCAAGTAAACGAATTGGATTCGTGCTGGTGGATGAATTAACTGAAGGGGAATTTTTTGAAACTGAAAACGGGAGGGTTTTTCAGAAATTGAACAAACGTAGAAAGCGCATTGCCTGCCTTGATACATCTTCAGGTCTTACATACAGTTTCAGTGCCATTACAGAGGTAAAAAGAAGAAACGGGCCGCAGTGAATCTTATTTTGGTATTATTACCAACGATTAGGCAACAGCTTTTTTAACCAAATCGGCTGCTTCACTGAGTTCGATGGCAGACTGTACTTTCAATCCACTTTCATCGATCAGTTTTTTGGCTTCAACCGCATTGGTACCCTGAAGGCGAACAATGATCGGAATATTGATATTGCCCATCTTTTTATAGGCCTCAATTACACCGGAAGCCACCCGGTCGCAACGAACGATGCCTCCAAAAATATTGATAAGAATCGCTTTGACATTCGGGTCTTTCAGGATGATGCGGAAACCTGCTTCAACCGTTTGTGCGTTGGCTGATCCTCCTACATCTAGAAAGTTGGCAGGATCACCACCACTCAGTTTGATCATGTCCATTGTTGCCATGGCCAGACCCGCACCATTCACCATACAACCTACATTTCCATCCAGTTTAACAAAATTCAGGTTGTATTGTCCGGCTTCTACTTCTGTGGGGTCCTCCTCTGTTATGTCACGAAGTGCAGCGATATCAGGATGACGCATCAAAGCATTGTCATCAATGTTCATCTTACAATCGACTGCTATGATTTTGTCGTCACTGGTTTTGAAGAGTGGGTTGATCTCTAACATGCCGCAGTCGAGAGAGATGTAGGCATTGTAAAGTTGGGTAACAAATTTTACACAACTCTTGAAAGCTTCTCCGCTTAGACCCAGGTTGAAAGCGATTTTTCTGGCCTGAAATCCTTGCAGCCCCCCTCCGGGATGCACCCATTCTTTGAAGATTTTCTCCGGAGTTTTGTGGGCAACTTCTTCAATGTCCATTCCTCCTTCAGTACTGTACATGATCACATTCATCCCTTTTGAGCGGTCGAGAAGTACTGAAAGATAAAATTCTTTCACAGGGGAGGCACCCGGATAATATACATCCTGGGCAACCAGTATTTTATTTACCTTTTTTCCGGCTGCACCTGTTTGTATGGTTACCAAAGTTCCCCCGAGTAAATTTTTTGCAATTTGAGTTACCTCATCAAGGCTTTTGGCAACGGCAACCCCTCTTTGTTCGGTTCCTGCAATCTTTCCCTTACCTCGGCCACCTGCATGAATCTGTGCCTTGATAACGGCAAAATTATTACCGGTTTGGGTCTTTAGCTGGCGATAAGCCTCTTCAGCAGCCATTACATTGTCCACAGCTATGCCTTCCTGAACTGGCACCTGGTATTTCTTTAATAATTCTTTGGCTTGGTATTCGTGAAGATTCATGCAAAAAATTTTTGCGAAGATAATGCAAAGAGCCGCTCAGTGCATTTCTTTTAAATTCTTCCTAACATTTTTTTTGTAAATTTGAGCATTATTTGCAATCAATCGTTCATTTCTAAATTCACATCATGAAAACAAAACTTTACACGTTGGCATCCCTCTTGCTGGTTGCCGGAATTTTTTCTTTTACACCCGCCCCGGTAGTAAAGTACGCTGATTTGGCTGTTATTACGGAAAAAAGCCGCATTGACTGGGTAGGTTCAAAAAAATCGGATTTCCATACCGGCATCGTTCCCATTAAAAGTGGTTCCGTAACTGTTGCAGGTGGTAAATTGATCGGAGGAAAATTCACCATCGATCTTTCAGGTTTAAAAGTAACCGATGCTGCAGGTGATCGCCTTTCCGGACACTTAAAATCTGCCGAAATTCTGGATGTTACGAAATTTCCGGAAGCAGTTTTTGAAATCACTACTGTAAATTATACCTCTGAAACTGCTGCTAACATTTCAGGTAACCTGACCTTTCATGGTACTACTTTACCCCTGTCTTTTTCTGCCAATATCCGGAACTCTGATGACAAAGGTTTTTTTGCTCAGGCCTTTTTCGGTTTTGACAGAACTTTATTCGGAGTGAAATATGGAGTAGGTGCCGTTTCCAACGATGTACAGTTGGCCATCCACCTTTTTGCCAAATAAGTCAAGTTGAACCATAAATTTTTACACCCGCTCACGGCGGGTGTTTTTTTTCTTTGAAGTTTTTAAATTGTTTTTAAATCCAACAACATGTCTTCTATCACACTGATTAACGAACCCGAGATTGAAATGATTCCGGGCTACCATGTCCGCTTTGTTCATACCAATAAAATGACCTTGTCTTTCTTACATGTTATGGCTGGGGCAACACTTCCCGAACACGATCATCCCCATGAGCAGGTATCCATGGTGCAGGAAGGTGAATTTGAATTGACGGTTGCAGGAAAACCTGTCTTGTTGCGTCCGGGTGAAGTACTCGTAATACCTTCCGGGGTCCGTCATTCCGGTCGTGCAATCACAGACTGTCGGTTGTTGGACGTATTCAATCCGGTAAGAGAGGATTATCGTACCTTATCTGAAAAAGCCAAGGTACCATCCTCCAAACAATAACTCATTTATTTGTCGGCATGTAGTTTCTCAATGGCTGCTGTGAGACGTGGTACCACTTCAAAAAGATCACCTACAATGCCATAATCGGCAGCCTTGAAAAAGGGGGCTTCAGGATCTTTGTTAATGACTACAATCACCTTACTTCTGTTAACCCCTGCCAAATGCTGAATTGCACCGGAAATACCCAGAGCAAAATAAAGGTTGGGAGCAATTTGTACCCCTGTTTGACCTACATGTTCATGGTGTGGCCTCCAATGGGCATCCCCCACCGGACGACTGCAGGCAGTCCCCGCCTTTAATGCCTTTGCCATGTCCAGCAATATTCCCCAATGTTCAGGACCCTTCATCCCACGACCCCCACTCACCACGATGTCTGCTTCCGTAAGAGGAACCTCACCCTCAGTTTTTTGCACCCCGGTAATCTTGCGTGAGGATGCAGGGACTTGGATGGATAACTTTTCTACCACAGCATCTCCCCCCACCGGCGCAATGCTCACACTGTTGGGCTGAAGGGTAATGATTTTTTTTGCAGTCAATATTGAAACCATGGCAAAAGCTTTGCCGGAGAAAACTGTTTTCTTTACAACAAAGCCATTGGAAAGATCCGGCAGGGCACAGGCACCCGAAACCAAACCGGCTTTTAGTGTTGCCGATAAACCCGGCGCTACTGCCTTGGCAGTAGGATTGTTGCCGAAAACGATGACATCAGCTCCCACCGATTCAATGGCAGCAGCAATCATTTTGATATAAACCTTGGGGTCTATAACCGAAAGATTGGCATCATCAATGTGATAAACTTTAGAGGCACCGAAATTACCCAAAGCCGACAACGGCTCAGCGCAGGATCCCAATACCAAAACGGCTGCATCCTGACCCAGCTGACGGGCAATCGCACTACCATAACTTATTACGCTGTTGGAAGATTTTTTAATCTGACCATCCTGCAAATCAGCAATGATGAGAACTGACATAATATAGAATTAATATGGTTATAAAACTTTTGCTTCTTCATGCAACAGGCGGATTAATTCCTCCGGCTGATCTGCACTTACCAATTTTACTCCTGCCTTAGGAGCAGGTAGTTCATACTGAACAACAGCTGTAAGCGGATTAACTGCTTCCGGCGTAATTACTTGCAATGGCTTGGTTCTGGCTCCCATGATACCCCGCATATTGGGTATGCGTTGCTCTGCCATGCCTTTCTGGCAACTGATAACAGCAGGTAAGGGACAGGTTAGTGTTTCTTCTCCTCCTTCAATTTCCCTGGTTACATTACAGCCCTCTGTAGTAAGATCAAAATGTGTGGCAAGAGATACATATTCCGCAGGATACAATTCTGCCAACATACCACCTAACACCCCATTATTGGTGTCAATGGCTTCTTTACCTGTGAAAATAAGCTGGTATTGTTGTTGGTGACAAAGGGCTGCCAAATGTGTGGCAATGGTATAGCTGTCGCGGGAATCTGTATCAATCCGGAAGGCCTCATCTCCCCCCAATGCCAATGCTTTTCTCAATATCGCATCCAACTCGGGTCCGCCTGCGGACACCAGGTGCAAAACCGTTTCAGGATTCTTTTCCTTTATTTCAATCGCACGCACGAGAGCGTACCACTCATCATACGGATTGATGATCCACTGCACATCCGCTTCGTCAAACCGGGTACTGTTGTCGGTGAAAGCTATGCGGGAAGTTGTGTCTGGCGTTCTGCTGATGCAAACAAGAATCTTCATAATTGTAAATAAAAGGATACTTAAAAATGGTTGTTTATGCAACTATACAAAGTTAGGGAGGAATTGCATAGGCATTACAAGGGAATAGTTAATTTTTTTACAGGAGGGAGGGTCAATAAACCCACGGCTTATCTTTGGGCATGGACCGGATGGAAAAATTGATGGCTTATTTGAAAGATCAACCCAAGGACCCCTTTTTGCGCCATGCCCTGGCATTGGAATACCAAAAGGCTGGAAAAACGCAGGATGCCATTGCCACCTGGGAACAAGTATTAACCGAAGTGCCAGATTATGTCGGCTCTTATTACCACCTTGCCGGAGCCCTGGCTCAGGTAAATCGGACCTCCGACGCAATCGAATGGTACGAAAAGGGACTGGCTCTGGCCAAAAAAATAGGTGACAATCACGCCTGGAACGAGCTCCGGGCAGCTTATGATGATCTAATGGATAGCTGAAAATTAACGGGAAATGGCGATCAACTTCCGCGGGATCCACCTGTTTTAATCATTTTTTTGCCACCCCCACTCGATTTGGCAGCACCCGGCTTAGGAATGAATCGGGAATTTTGAGATCCCGGAACATTTCCTTTCTTTCCTGACTTGTTGTTGTTCTTATTGTTTACTGGTAAAGACATACCGAAAAATTTAATCTAAGTTAACATTTTTCCGGGTACAACATCATACTCCCGGCATCATTCTCCCAAAAGTTTGCTCATCTCTGCTTCCATCTTCTTGAAAAGGTGGTAAGGTTTGTAGGAACGCCATTCGGGTAAATCAACCAGTGTCATGAAATGATGTAATCTTTTTCTTAGGAAATCCTGCTGGGTCGCAGGCGGCATATTCAAAATAGTGATCCATCCTTCCTCTTCCTTCAATTCTTCCGACCATTCCCGGTAATACTCATTGTCACTGCTGTGAAAATTCAATACATTTTCTGCAATGAAAATAAATTTTGATAGACCCTGCTTCATCAATTCATCACCTATATCTCTTTTTAACAGCATGATGTCATTTTCTATGGCATCATTCCATTCTCCTATCAACTCAATTACACAAAAATGCAATTCGTAATCTACATAAATGATTTTCAGGTAAAGTGTTTTACTTCCGAAATCATCCCATTGTGGATGTATGAAATAATTATAAATCGTTTGAGAAAATTCAAACTCACTGTAAGTCCTTCCAAAAAATGGTGAGAGTTTGTCTTCTTCGGATATGTACAAATGCCTCCAATTATAAAAAGGCTCTATATCGTGCATACAACAGTTTAATGGCTGTGGCCTGCCGCCTCGATGGCACGCTTTACACTGCCATGTTTCAGCAACAAGTCCTTAGCTTCTTCATAATCTTTCAGTCCCAACCCCTCCATTACCATCTTCACACCCCTATCCACCAATTTCACATTGCTCAATTGCATGTTGACCATTTTGTTGTCTTCCACTCTCCCTAACTGAATCATGACCGACGTTGAAATCATATTCAGTACCAATTTTTGAGCTGTTCCACTTTTCATGCGGGTACTGCCGGTAATGAATTCTGGCCCTACTACAATTTCGACCGGAAAATCCGCTTCTCTCGAAACCGGAGCATTGGGATTGCAACTGATGCTACCGGTGATAATGCCCTTTCTCCTGCATTGTTTCAAGGCTCCAATTACATAGGGAGTGCTTCCGCTGGCAGCAAGGCCCACTACCACATCTTTATCACTGATGAAATGTTTCATCAAATCATTCCAACCTTCATCTGGATTATCCTCTGCAAATTCCACGGCTGTGGTTATGGCTTTGTCTCCTCCGGCAATGATACCAATGACAAGACCATAAGGTACACCAAATGTAGGCGGACATTCACTTGCATCTACAATGCCTAGTCTTCCACTGGTTCCGGCTCCAATATAAAACAGACGACCCCCTGCCAACATTTTATCGCTGATGGCAGATACCAGTTTCTCTATTTGTGGAATTGCTTTCTCAACTGCATCCGGAACGGTCTTGTCTTCTTTGTTGATGTTGTGCAATAATTCAGAAACAGTCATCTTTTCCAGGTGACGATAAAGAGAAGATTGTTCAGTATAACGGATAAACTCTTTCATAAATTAGGAATGATATTGAACAAGGCCCTGGAGGGGGGTTTTAATAATTTTACCCACTCTTAAGCCATAATGCTTACAAAGTTCCAGCAAAACATCTTTGAAACCAAAAGCAATACTTCCGGTGAAATGAACGGGTACCGATTTAATCTCTTTATAGGAAAATAAATGTTGGTGGAAGAAATCCCGTAAACCATCCTCCAAAATATTTTCAACCATATAATGACCCCTGTTTTCAGCTAAAAAAATAGCCAGTGAAGCAAGGTAACGGTTCGCGAGGGGCTTTTTGTAAACATTTTCCATGATATCGCTCCGCTGATGATTAAAACGACGTTCAAAAGCGATTTTCAAAGGTTCCTCCATGATTCCATACAAATAATACTGAACAAGTTTTTTACCCAAATACGCACCACTTCCTTCATCACCCAAAATATAACCGATGCCAGGACTATTGCGAACAATCTTTTTGCCGTTGTAGTAACAGGAATTAGAACCGGTACCCAGGATACAGGCAATGCCTTTTTCACGTCCGCAGAGTGCCCTGGCAGCTCCTACCATATCAGTTGCTACCTCTAAATCTGCTTTGGGAAATTGGCTGCGCAATATGCGATGTAGAATCTTTTGATTGGCAGACAGGCTGAGTCCGGTACCATAAAAATGAACCGCTTCAACAACTGTACCTTTTTGGCGGGGCAGGACTTCTTTCTGTAGCAAAGTAGTGATTGACTCCGTTGAGAGAAAGTAAGGACTGATACCCTGGGTAGTAAATTTCTTTGACTTTTTTAATCCAACCAGTATCCAGTCACATTTTGTTGCACCACTATCTGCGATCAATTGAACCCGCATCTTTTGAATATTTAATAACCTTACAAACGGTATTCAAGGGTCAAAAAATCTGCTTTCAATAATTATCAGGATATTTGTCCCTTCACCGTTCTGCAAAGAACCATTATTTATGTCAAGTAAAAAAATACAGGTTGCTCTTCCACTCTTGCTATCCATTGTAATGATCGCCGGCATGTTTATTGGTTACCAGCTGAGGTCAAGGACAGGTAACGCCCCTTTGTTATCTACCGGCAAACAATCTTCTATTCCTGAACTCATTCGGTTGATACGGGAAAAATATGTGGATGATGTTTCAGCAGACAGCATCGACCAACTGGTGCGAAATGAATTGTTGGGTCACCTTGACCCACATTCTGTCTGGATGAGCCAAAGTGATTTGCAGAGAGCAGAAGATGAAATGAATGCATCTTTTCAGGGCATCGGAATTGAATTCCAGGTTTGGCATGATTCAGCTCATGTGATGTTTGTTATACCCAATGCTCCCGCTGCCAAAGCCGGTATCCAAACAGGCGATGTTCTTTTAACCATCAACGATACCATTCGTCTTTTTGGTTCTCAACTTACCCCATCAGCTGTAAGAAGAATTTTGTTGGGTCAACCCTCCTCAGTGTTACGCCTTACTTTGTTGCGCCAGGGAAAAACGATTGTCGCTAATCTAACCAAGGGCAATGTTCCACTACCTGCTGTTGACGCCTCTTTCATGTTGCCCAATAAAACCGGTTATATACACATCAACAAATTTGCCAACAGAACGTATGAGGAATTCATGCAACAGTTAGAGCAATTACAAAAAAAGGGGATGCAACATTTGGTGATAGATCTGAGAGGAAATGGAGGCGGACTGATGAAGGAAGCAATTGACATTGCAGATGAATTTTTATCAGACGATAAAACGATTGTGTACATGGAAGGCAAGCATGTATCCAGAACAACATTCAAATCATCCAAACCCGGCATCTACGAAGAGGGTCCACTGGTTGTTTTGATGGACGAAACTTCCGCCTCAGCGAGTGAAGTGCTGGCAGGTGCTTTGCAAGATTGGGACCGCGCGACCATCATCGGCAGAAGGAGTTATGGAAAGGGTTTGGTACAACAGCAGTTTAATCTTAGTTCTGGCAATGCTGTTCGACTAACAACAGCACGTTATTATACTCCCCTGGGTCGTAATATTCAAAAACCTTATGCTGATAAAGGTGATATGGACAAAAGTGATAATCCTCATTTGAGGTTCCCTGATCTGAATGATGAAACCGATTCAACTTGGAAGAAGGGAAAGGTATTTACTACTCCTGCGGGAAAGAAATTGTTCGGCGGCGGAGGTATTTACCCTGATATTTATATTGCCTGGGACACCACCTCTTTGTCTCCTGCTATTTTCGAAATGCTGTATAAAAATACCTTGAACCGAATCGTACATGAAATCTATCTGAACAATAAAAATTACCTCGACAGCATGCCCAACGCCTTTCGAGTGGCAACTTTTATACAGCCAGGCATGGCTTTTCAAAATCAGGTATTGAAGGCAGCAGCAGCAGACGAAATACAGATCAAAAATCTAAGCAACTCCCAGGAAAAATTTTTGGTGCAGCGCTGTGGTATGTTGCTGGCGAGACAAAGATTTCATCAGCAGGGATTTTATGAAGTGGCAGCCGGAAATGATCCTGCTATTCAAAAAGCATTGGATACTTTTAATGCTACTCGGGTAAAGTAAATTTTATATTTTAGTGCAAATTTTGCCCTATGAAGATGCGATTGTTCGCACTTGCGTTATTGCTTTGTGCTCTCCCTGCTATTACCCTTGCTGCCGATACCAGCATTGCTATCATTCCAGAACCGGTCTCTTTGATAAAGGGAAAGGGACATTTCGTATTTCCCTCCCGTCTCACACTTTCTGCTCCGGCATCTAAGGAAGCCGACTGGGTAGTGCGTGCATTCTCGGAAAGATGGCTGAGAGCCAGTGGTAAAACCATCTCCCGTGGCGTTTCTTCTCAGTCAGCCATTAGGTTTACAACCAACACCCAATCAGACAACAAAATGGGGAAAGAGGGCTATCGTTTGGTGGTAAATCAACAAGGTATTGAAATCAACGCTGCCCATCCTGCCGGCTGGTTTTATGGTGTACAAACATTGTTTCAATTGTTGCCTGTAGCCATTGAAAGCTACAGTCCTGCCACCTCTGTTGTATGGAAGGTTCCTTGTGTAACTATAATCGATCAACCCCGATTTTCCTGGCGCGGATTGATGCTCGATGTATCCCGGCATTTTTTTACCAAAAAGGAAGTGAAGCAGTTCATTGATGACATGGTTCGTTATAAATACAATGTGCTCCATTTTCATCTCACGGATGACCAGGGATGGCGCATTGAGATCAAAGGCTGGCCACGCTTAACAGAAATGGGTGCATGGAATGTCAAAAAGCAGGGTTATTTCGGAACATTCCCCGCGCCCGGAAAAGACGAAAAAAGAGACCAGGGAGGATTCTATACCCAGGAGGATATAAAGGAATTGGTTCAATATGCCAGGGAGCGCTTTGTAGATATCATGCCGGAAGTCGATGTGCCCGGACATAGTCTGGCCGCAGTAGTATCTTACCCCAATTTATCCGGAACCCCTGAACTCGCTTCCACTTATCAGGTGAACTCGGGGGAAAATTTTATGGATTGGTCAAAAGGCAATCCACCCACAGCCCTTGTTAATAATACTTTGTCACCTATAAAAGATACGGTGTACCGTTTCTTAGACGATGTTGTTTCCCAACTTTCCCAACTATTCCCCTTTCCTTATCTACATACAGGAGGCGATGAATGTCCCAAAAATTATTGGGAGAAAGATCCAGCTGTTCAGGCATTGATGAAAAAAGAGGGATTAAAGAACATGGACGAGGTGCAAAGTTATTTTGAAAAAAGGCTGGAAAAAATTGTGCGTTCCCATGGAAAAAAAATGATCGGATGGGATGAAATATTGCATGGCGGTTTAGCCCCGGGTGCTGCTGTAATGAGTTGGCAAGGGATGAAAGGGGGAATTGAGGCTGCAAAGCAACAACATGAAGTGGTAATGACACCCACTACTTTTGCATATTTAGATTATATGCAGGGAGATGCAGCCACTGAGCCGGAAGTATATGCCACCCTTCGACTAAAAAAGACCTATGAATTTGAGCCACTCCCTCCCGGAATTGATCCACAATGGATCAAGGGTGGACAGGGAAATGTATGGACAGAACAAATTTATAACTACCGCTACCTGCAATACATGGTATGGCCCAGGGCATTTTCTTTGGCTGAAACATTCTGGTCTCCCGCTGAGAAAAAAAATTGGGATAGATTCGTGAATAAACTCAATAGTCACCTTGTCAGATATGATCTTGCTGATAAAAAGTATGCAACCTGTCACAATGATGCCATCATCGAAACATCTTTATCAAAAGAAGGCAAACTAGAGGTAAAATTGAGTACGGAAGTAAGTGATTTACAAGTGTACTATTCTTTCGACAATACATTTCCTGACCATTTTTATCCGGTTTATCGGGGGGAAACCCTTTTCCCACCCGGGGAATGCAGCATGATGCGGGTTGTTACCTACCGCGACAAACAACAGGTGGGGAAAATGATAACCCTTTCCAGGGATGAATTGTTAAGAAGGGCCAAAGAAAAAAGCAGCAACTAAGATTAATAACACTGCTAAAAAAAGTTATTGACATACTGGGGATGATAAATTTCAAAACCTGATGATATTTGATTAATTTACTTGCTAGGAAAAATAAGTATGGGTCCGATTGCATTGGTTACACTACTCTTGGCTGCGGTGATTTTTTCTGCCGGTGGCATCCTGGTGGGAAAATTTCTGGTTAAGGGTTCAAAGAATCCCCAGAAAGGAGAACCATATGAATGTGGGATTCCAACCGACACATCCCCCTGGCAACAATTTGCAATTGGTTATTATTTATTCGCATTGTTGTTCCTGATTTTTGACGTGGAACTTGTTTTTCTTTTTCCCTGGGCAGTGGTTGTGAAGGAATTAGGAATTACCGCATTGGTGGAAGCAGGGATTTTTATTTTCATTTTGTTCATCGGGTTTCTTTATGCCCATAAAAAAGGTGCATTACAATGGAAGTAAATCAACCTGTAAAAGATTTAAAAAGTACTTTTCCGGGGCAGGTAATTGATGTGCCCGGCGGCGGAATTGTGGCTGCAGGTTTTCAGGACCTGATCAATTGGGCAAGATCAAATTCATTGTGGCCCCTGACATTTGCTACCAGTTGTTGCGGTATTGAAATGATGTCAACTGCCGCAGCTAAATACGATTTTGCCCGGTTTGGTTTTGAAGTAGCCCGGGCAACACCTCGCCAGGCAGACGTAATCATCATTGCAGGTACCATTGTAAACAAAATGGCTCCTGTTCTGAAGAGATTGTATGACCAGATGGCCGACCCAAAATATGTCATCGCAATGGGGGCCTGTGCCATCAGTGGGGGTCCTTTCTTTTATAATACGTATTCGGTAGTAAAAGGGGCAGATCATGTTATTCCGGTCGATGTTTATATACCCGGTTGTCCCCCAAGACCGGAGGCACTGTTGCATGCTTTGTTAACCTTACAGGAAAAAATAAAGACCGGACAAACAAGAGAACAAATTAGAAATTCCTCAACTCAAGTTCCCTGAAAGCATGACAAAAGAAGAAATGACATCCTGGATACTGGGAATTGAACCAACTGCCGTAATCGATGACACCGGTGAATGGCTTGTTGTTCAATTGTCAGCTGCACCCTGGAGAAATTTTGCTTCCAGTGTTCGCAGGGGACCACCCGAGATGGATTTTCTATTTTGTCTCACAGCGGTAGATTGGAAGACCCATCTCGCAGTTGTTTATCATCTGCGCAACACACATACAGATGAAACCCTGGTGGTGAAAGTGCAAATTGACAGAGAGCATCCCGATTTGGCTACTGTAAGCGACATCTGGCGAACAGCTGAATTTCATGAGCGTGAAGCTTTTGAAATGTTTGGAATCAACTTTAGCGGACATCCAGATTTAAGAAAATTGATTCTGCCGGATGATTTTGAAGGTTTCCCCATGAGAAAAGATTTTGAAGATCCTGTCAATATGATCAAGCTCTGACACTTCATGTACGCTGAAACACACATCATATCATCTTCAGAAAGTAACCCTCAACTTAAAGAGGGACAATTGGTAATTAATGTTGGACCGCAACACCCCGCTACCCACGGTGTATTGCACCTGGTTATTACACTGGAAGGGGAGACCATAGTTTCCATTGAACCTCACCTTGGATACATACATCGCTCTATAGAAAAAATGTCGGAGAGTCTTTCCTACCGGCAATTTATTTATGTAACCAGCCGAATGGATTATCTATCGGCTCATATCAATAACCTTGCCTGTGCTCTTTGCGTTGAAAAGGGCATGCAAATTGAAGTGCCTCAGCGTGCCCAAGCCATTCGCATCATCCTGAGTGAACTGACTCGTATCGCATCACATGAATTATGGATCGGTGCCATGGCAATGGATCTCGGCGCCATGACGCCTTTCTTTTATACCTTCCGGGAAAGAGAAACCATCAACGACATCATGGAGCAAACCTGTGGTGCCCGATTGACAATGAATTATATGGTACCCGGAGGGGTGATGTATGATCTGCATGAAGAATTTGTTCCCCGCGTCAGATCTTTCATCGCTCAATTCAAAGACAAGGTAACCGAACTGGAAGATCTCGTTACAAATAATGTTATCTTCCGAAACAGAACAGAAGGTATAGGTATCCTGTCGAGAGAAGACGCAATTTCCTTCGGCTGCACTGGGCCCGTAGCCCGCGCCAGCGGTGTCGATGGAGACATTCGAAAGAGATTCCCCTACTCAGGTTATGAGCAAATGAATTTTGAACAATGTATTTATCATACCGGTGATTCTTTTGGGCGGTACATCGTTCGCATACGCGAGATGTACCAGTCAGTTCGCATCATCGAACAACTCATCGACCAAATACCGGATGGAGAATTTCAAGCCAAAACAAAAGCAGTTATTAAACTTCCCAAAGGTGAATTTTACACAAGAGTAGAAACGGCAAGAGGTGAACTGGGTGTGTACATCATCAGCGAAGGAGGCACAACCCCTTATCGCATTAAATATCGTTCACCCGGTTTTTCCAACCTTTCAGCCTTGGACCACATGGCAAGAGGTAGCAAAATTGGCGATCTGATGGCTACCATGGGGACCCTCGATTTAGTAATACCAGATATAGATAGATAAAAATCATACATATTCTTTCAATTTATTCAATCCTTACCATTTAAATAACCTGCGAAAAGTATATGTTCAGTTTTCAGCAATGGGCAAGTCAAATTCATAGTTTCCTTTTGGAAAAAACAGGTGCCTTTGCGACATTGATTGAATGTGTGATCATCGGACTCCTAGCCATAACTTTTTTTGCCCTTTTGGGTTTGATTTTGGTTTTGATGGAAAGAAAAGTGGCAGCACATATTCAAATACGCTTGGGCCCCAACCGGGTTGGACCGGCTGGTATGCTGCAAACTGTAGCTGATACGCTGAAATTATTGATGAAAGAGGGGTTGGTACCCCGGCTAGCAGATAAATTTTTGTTTAACCTAGCACCCTTCCTGGTAATGATGGTTGCTATGCTGCTACTCGCCCCTATTGCTTTTGCCCGTGGAACACAAATCTGGGACATCAACATAGGCGTTCTCTACTTAACCGCTGTTTCCTCAGTTTCTGTTATAGGAGTAATGATGGCAGGTTGGTCTAGCAACAATAAATTCGCTCTGTTGGGTGCCATGCGCAGCGGTGCACAAATAGTTAGTTATGAATTGTCTGCCGGTTTTTCCATACTCTGCATTGTTGTTCTGAGTGGAAGCCTTCAAATATCAGAAATCATTTCCTCACAAGAAACTGGCTGGTGGCTATTCCGGGGTCATATACCGGCATTGATCGCATTTGTGATCTACCTCATTGCAGTTACCGCCGAAACCAACCGGGCACCATTTGATCTGGCTGAAGCCGAATCTGAATTGACCGCCGGATTTCATACCGAATATTCCGGAATGCGGTTTGCCCTTTTCTTCCTGGCTGAGTACATCAATATATTCATCGTCTGTGCACTGGGAGCCACCTTATTCCTAGGTGGATGGATGCCTCTGCACATCGCTCATTGGGATGGATTCAATCAACTGATGGACTGGATTCCATCTTCTGTTTGGTTCATGGGTAAAACTTTTTTTCTGATTTTCCTCATCATGTGGTTCAGATGGACATTCCCTCGCCTGCGAGTAGATCAATTGCTTAATTTGGAATGGAAATACCTGTTGCCTATTGGATTATTCAATTTGTTGCTGGTTACCTGGATCGCTATAAAAGGTTGGCATTTTTAAATAAATGATTGTATGTTCATAACTGAATACATCAAAGAAGTTTATCATGGAGTTACTTCCTTGCTGAAAGGAATGAAGAAGACCGGATATTATTTTCTTCACCCTTCTGAAATCATAACGCAACAATATCCTGATAACCGGAATGAACTGAAACTTCCGGAGAGATTCAGGGGTGAAGTGGTTATGACACACGATAATAACAACGAACATGCTTGTACGGGTTGCACTGCCTGTGAACTTGCTTGTCCGAACGGTACCATTAAAATCATAACAAAAATGGATGTATCCCCGGAGGGGAAAAAGAAAAAAGCGCTGGATACATTCATTTATCACCTTGAACTTTGCACCATGTGTAACCTCTGCATTGAGGCCTGTCCAACCAACGCCATTCAAATGGCGCAGACATTTGAGCACAGCGTATATGATCGAAACAAACTAACCAAGAAGTTAAATCAACCTAATTCTAAAATTCGGGAGGGAGTAGAATGATGCCCGCATCTGCCATAGCCTTTTATGTATTGTCTGCTTTTTTGCTGATAACTGCACTTCTTTCAGTGACGGGAAGACAAATCTTTCGTTCCGCAATTTGGTTGCTGTTTTCATTATTGGGTGTGGCAGCCATTTATTTCTGGCTCGACCTCAATCTGCTCGCAGCAATACAGATAGTAGTTTATGTTGGCGGCATAGTAATATTAATTATATTCTCCGTTTTTCTTACAAAAGGTTCCGGTCAAGAACTTCCCGCCCTTAGAAAACAGCGTCGCTTTTTTTCATTTTGTTCTGTAGTTGGGGCATTTGCTTTCACCTGTTGGTGCCTGTATCGATATGGCTTTCAACTTACCGCACCGAATACTGAAGCAGTTGATGTAAAAACAATGGGTAAGAAAATGCTGTCAGTTGAAGCTGGAGGATATGCACTTCCTTTTGAAATGGTCAGCATTTTACTTCTTGCGGCAATGATTGCCTGCATCGCAATCGCCATGAAAATTCCAACAACAAATTCAAATCAAAAAAATAGTTAATTCCACAATCATGCACCATGTACCTCTTTTACATGTTCTCATAGTCAGTACAGCATTGTTTTTCATCGGCATGTACGGAATGTTTACCCGCCGAAACCTGATAACGCTGCTCATGTCCCTTGAACTGATGTTGAATAGTGTAAACATTAATCTAGCTGCCTTCCAGCGATATCTCTATCCTCAACAAACAGACGGGTTATTCTTGTCACTCTTTATCATCATTATTGCAGCAGCTGAAGCAGCCATTGCCATTGCTATAATTATTCATTTATATCGAACCTATCATTCCGTTGATGTTGAAGATGCTACTGAAATGAAATATTGATCATGATTAACCTTATCAACCTATCGGCTCTTTTATTATTGCCATTGATCAGTTTTGTTCTTTTGGCATTGGGAAGTCGTCACTTGCCAAAATCGATCAGTGGTTGGCTGGCAACCGGTGCCATGATCTTTTGTGCCGTACTTTCTCTCTTAGTGGCAAAAGACTATTTCACAGATCCTGCTACATCCGGGCATCCCAATCAGATTGAAACGATTTTCCGATTCCCTTGGCTGGTATTCAACGATAAACTAAGCATTGATATCTGTCTGGTCATCGACTCATTAACTGTTATGATGCTGGTAGTTGTCACTTTTGTTTCTGCCATGGTTCATATTTTTAGTTTGGCATACATGAAAGGGGAGGAGCGGTACACCACCTACTTTGCCTTCCTTGGGTTGTTTACCTTTTCCATGTTAGGTCTTGTAATGGCAGGTAATTTGTTTCAAATTTATATTTGTTGGGAACTGGTGGGCGTATCCTCCTTTTTACTCATTGGATATTATTTCACGAAACCTTCTGCCGTAGCTGCAGCTAAAAAGGCTTTTATTGTTACCCGTTTTGCCGACCTGGGCTTTCTCATAGGCATACTCATACTTTCCTATTACGGAGAAACTTTAGACATTTCCACCCTGATAGCTCGTTTGGGTAATCCTTCCGATACCAGATTTCTTTCGTCATCCGCTGCCGGTTTCATGGGAGTGAGCGCACTTGCCTGGGGACTTTTATTGGTTTTTATCGGAGGCGCGGGAAAGTCTGCCATGTTTCCCCTTCATATATGGTTACCGGATGCCATGGAAGGGCCAACCCCCGTTTCAGCACTGATTCATGCAGCTACCATGGTGGTAGCAGGTGTTTTTTTGGTAGCCCGTCTTTTTGGAATGTTCTCTCTCTTACCGGATGTGATGTCTATTCTTACGTGGATTGGAGTATTCTCAGCCTTATTTGCCGCCATCATTGCCTGTACACAAACAGATATCAAAAGGATATTGGCTTATTCTACCATGTCACAAATAGGGTACATGATGTTTTCCCTGGGTATCGCCAACAGTTCAGACCATTATCTCGGTTACACCGCTTCCCTGTTTCATCTGTTTACGCATGCTTTTTTCAAGTCACTCCTGTTTCTTGGGGCCGGAGCGGTCATCCATTTCGTACATAGCAACGAGTTGAGTAACATGGGTGGATTGCGAAAACACTTGCCCCTGGTACATTTTTCTTTTTTAATTGCCTGTCTTGCCATAGCAGGTATTTATCCATTGGCTGGGTTTTTTAGCAAAGAAGAAATTTTATTGTCTGCCTTCGGAGCAAATCGCATTGTTTTCTTCCTTGCACTATTGACAGCCGGCTTAACCTCATTCTATATGTTCCGCCTCTATTTTCTGGTATTTTGGGGTAACTCCGCTGAGGTGCCGGAACATGCGCACAACTCATGGCAAATGTCTCTTCCATTGGTCATTCTCACACTCTGTACCATCGGCGCAGGTTGGTTGCCCTTTTCCTCCCATATTTCTTTTGGCGGTACACTAGAACATTCTTCTATCAATTGGTTGTTTTCATTGGCACCCTTGGGTTTTTCTCTGATTGGAATTTCTGTTGCCTTTTTAAAATATGCCCGGCCATCGGATAAAATTTTACCTGTCGAAAATCAAACCAATTGGTTGTTAACCGCAGCATCAAAAAAATTCTATGTAGATGAAATTTATCTATGGATAACCCATACCATTCTATTCCCTTTGATTGGAAGACCCTTTGCCTGGTTTGACAGAAAGGTAGTAGATGGACTGGTTGATGGGGTAGCAGATACAGTAGGAAGCTTCTATTACTTCCTGAGAAGAATGCAATCAGGAAGAGTGCAGGATTATTTACTGTATTTCCTGGGTGGAATAGCCGGATGGATGATATACTTCCTTTATTTATGGAAATAAATTAAAAGAATGAACTTATTTATTTTTTTAGCTGTACCGTTGGTTACCTGCTTACTGATAGCTGTAAACCCTCGTGCTTTGTACAATAGATGGATAGCATTGCTTGGTTCTTCAGCTCAGTTACTGCTGGTATTACTGCTTGTGGTTCGTTTTCTTGCTCAAAGAATAAGTTTGCCTGCCGAGATTTATTTTTTAGAGCAATACAACTGGTTCCCAACCTGGGGAATTTCATTTCAGTTGGGTTTGGATGGAATTTCTTTGTCGATGATTATTCTCACTGCTCTCGTTGTGATATCCGGAGTGCTGGTATCCTGGAAGCAAGACAACATGAGTAAGGAATTCTTTTTTCTGCTTATTTTGCTCAGTCTGGGAGCTTACGGATTTTTTATGTCCCGCGACATATTTACACTTTTCTTCTTCCTTGAACTCGCTGTTTTGCCTAAATTTCTTCTCATTGGAATTTGGGGGAGTGGGAAAAAGGAATATAGCGCAATGAAATTAGCACTTATGCTCATGGCAGGATCTGCATTGGTGTTTGTTGGATTAACTGCTATTTATCATGAAGCCCATAGTTTTGATCTTTCTATTCTTAGCCGCCATACTTTCTCGATTTCTTTTCAATATTTATTTTTTCCTTTTCTATTCCTTGGATTCGGATTTTTTGCTGCATTGTTTCCTGTTCATACCTGGGTTCCGGATGGCCATGCTTCCGCCCCAACGGCAGCATCAATGTTCCTGGCGGGCATTTCCATGAAATTAGGTGGTTACGGTTGTCTGCGCGTGGCTTCATACCTCATGCCGGAAGCTGCTCATTATTATTCACCTGCCATCATTGCCCTCTCCGCTATTGCCATTTTTTATGGTGCCTTTGTTACTCTCATGCAAACAGATCTGAAATACATGAATGCCTACTCTTCTGTAAGTCATTGCGGATTCGTGATGCTTGGAATAGGCATTTTCAATGCCACTTCGGTGAATGGAGCTGTTCTACAAATGATATCTCACGGACTAATGACTGCCTTGTTCTTTGCTGCCATTGGAATGATTTACGACAGAACACATACCCGGCAAATCAATGAGTTGGGCGGACTATTAAAAAATATGCCCATCATAAGTACCGTATTCATACTGGCAGGCCTATGTTCATTGGGTTTACCCGGCATGAGCGGTTTCGTGGCAGAGATGACAGTTTTTACTGGTGCTTGGGAGAATACATCCGATTGGGTAAGACTGGCAACTGTGCTTTCCTGTGCATCAATTGTCGTGACCGCAGTTTATATTCTTCGGGCTGCAGGAAAAGCAGTAATGGGCCCATTGGCGGATGGTTGGAAGGGGTTAAAAGATGCTGATTGGAATGAACAACTGGCTGCAGTACTTTTACTGACAGGAATTTTTGTCATGGGACTTGCACCATTCTTATTACAAAACCTGACGGGAGACGAAGCCCAAGGTCTTGTTCGTTCGGCATCGTTACATTTGACCAATAAATAATCGGTATGCAATTGAATGAATGGCTCATATTAAAACAGGAATTGTTGCTGGTAGCAATCATACTTGGCATATTGCTTATTTGGTTATGGAAAGAGCCTTCTAATGAGGTTTGGATCAACGGAATGAACCTGGTACTATTATTGAACATGGTCGGTGGATTGGTCGAGTTGAATTACGGGTCTCTTTTTGGTGGAAGTTTTGTTACCAGTCCGCTTATAATCGCTGAAAAAACCATTTTAAATCTTGCTGTTTGGATCATTTCTCTGTTTTCTTATGATTGGTGTAAAAAGGCTGTCAACTTACCAGAATTCTATCTTTTATTGATTACTTCCCTGTTGGGAATGTTTCTGATGTTATCCGCTCAAAACCTGCTGCTCTTTTATCTTGGCCTTGAAATGGCATCCCTTCCATTGGCAGCAGTTGTTGGTTTCGACTTTGGAAAAAGACATTCACCCGAAGCAGCCATGAAACTCGTAATCACCTCAGCCTTTTCTTCCGCATTGCTCTTACTGGGTATTTCCTGGCTTTATGGGTTAACTGGAACTCTAGACTATGCCGGTTTGATAAACCACGTAGGACATTCTCCTATTTCGATTCTCGCTTTTCTATTGATCCTATCCGGGTTCGCATTTAAAATTTCAGCTGTCCCATTTCATTTATGGACAGCAGACGTTTATCAGGGCGCACCTACTGCAGTAACCGCCTTCCTGTCTGTTGTTTCTAAATCTGCAGTTTTGATGGTAATGATACCCCTGCTGTACCAAACTTTTGAAGAAAAAATCGATGTTTGGTATCCCGGTATTTTACTGTTGGCACTAGCGTCCATTTTAATTGCTAATTTTTTTGCCATCCGACAGCTTCATCTCAAACGATTATTAGCATTTTCTTCTATAGCACAGGTTGGATTTTTGCTGATTGGTTTGTCGGCAAATACCCGGGAAGGAGCCACCTCTGTTATTTATTTCTTGCTGATATACTTATTTTCTAATCTGGCTGCCTTTGGTGTTGTGTCAGTGCTATCAGCACAACATGGGAAGGAGGAGATTTCAGACCTTTCGGGTATGTATACAACCAATCCTTTTTTATCGTGGATACTGACTATTTCACTTTTCTCTTTGGCAGGAATTCCTCCAACCGCCGGATTTTTCGGAAAATTCTTTTTATTACTTTCCGGAGCAACTTCGGGAAATTATTGGCTGATCGGAATTGCAGCAGCCAACATGGTGATTTCATTGTTTTATTATCTTAAAGTAGTTAAGACAATCTTTATGAATCAACCGATAAATCCATTGCCACGGGTTCATTTGTCACCATCAGTTAAATTTGCCTTGCTATTTTGCGTAATGGGAATTGTTGTAGTTGGCTTTATGGGATCCTTTTATGAGCACCTTTTTCAATTGCTGAATGGAATAAATCAATGATAGTATGGCCATCAATAAGAACCATGAATTTGAAGACATCGAAGGAATCAAATGTGCAATTGTAGAAAGAAATGTACCTGAAGCAAGGACTTCATTTCTGAAACAATTGTTGGAGTTGAATGGATATCAGGTAATAATAGTTCCTTCCCCGCCTCCAAAAACAGCAAATCCGGAGCCGGAAATCAATATTGTTCCGACTTTTACTGTTGGGGTTACCGACGTTATGTTCAATGCTACCAATGCGATATTCGGTCGGTTGCTTACATCCAATCAGGGAACTATTGTTACCCGGGCATATTGGTTACAGCAAGAGTCAGTGTCCGATGACACCGTTCCTTATTACGAAAAAGATTAGTAGCAATTAATTGTTTTTCTAAGTTCCTTGATTAAATGTATGTATATGATGCGGGTATATTTTTTATTTTTTGTTGGTTTATTTATTTCATACAGTGCAAGCGCCCAGCAGATCGATTCTATGATGATGGTTTATGAAATCAATGCCCCCATAGAAAAGGTACACCTGCATTTCGATAAAAATATTTATAACAAAGATGAAACTATTTTCTACAAAGGATATATACGGACAGGCAATGAGCCCAGCCAATTGAGTAAAAATCTCTATGTTGAGTGGTATGATACGACCGGTAGATTGATCAAACAGACAGTAGCTCCAGTATTCCAATCTACTGCTAAGGGCTCTTTTGATTTACCTACAGGTTTTTCCGGGAATTTCATACACGTGAAAGCATATACTTCATGGATGCTCAACCACGACAGTGATTTTATCTTCAAAAAAGATATTTCAATCAATTCAGCTATAGTGTTACCTTCTAAATTAACTGCAGCACCAGAGGTCAAAACAGTTGTACAGGTTTTTCCGGAGGGAGGAATGGCAGTGATAGGAATACCTAATCGATTTGCTTTTCGAGCCACTAATTCCTTTGGTGACCCGGTAAAAATTCGGGGAACCCTGGTAGATAAAAAATTGAAAAAAGTAGATACCATCATCACTAAACACGATGGCATGGGCATGTTTTCCTTTACACCTGTCATTAATGAGAATTATCAAGTGAATTGGATTGACGAAAATGGAAAAAAAGGTATTGTCCTTATTGAGCAGCCCCAAAAAGAAGGGATTGTCATGCAAGTCCAGGGTGGAAATGAGGAAGCAACCGTTAAAATTATACGCTCGGAAAATATTCCCCCTAATTGGAAAAAATTGAATTTATGGATACACCAACACCAAAGCTTGTATTATAAGGTCAGTATCAACGTTACTGAGAAAAGGGTTGTTACGGCACAAATTCCTATCAGTATGATGCCTACAGGTATTTTACAATTTACTTTATTCTCTGAGGACTTCCTTCCGGTTGCTGAAAGAATTTTGTTTGTGAACAACCGTGAACATGAGTTCAATGTTCGGGTTAGTTTTCCTATGGTGAGCCTGGAGAAAAGAGGAAAGAACATTGTAGAATTTTTTGTTAGCGATACTGCTGCAACGAATTTGTCTGCTTCTATAACAGATTATTCCCTTAACACCCCTGAAACCCAAACCATTTTTTCTGATTTATTGCTCAGCAGTGATATCCGAGGGAAAATATATAATCCCGGATATTATTTGATGAGTGATGCAGATACTGTCACAGCTAATCTTGATCTGGTTATGCTTACCCATGGATGGCGCAGGTTCAACTGGGATAAGCTCAGAGCCGGAATTCCACCCGTGATCACTTATCCTGCCGAGCAAAGCTTCATCAAAATGCAGGGAAAAGTGTTTGGTTTAAAACCCAATATGTCTGCATCTCCACCTCAGCTTAACTTGATCATGTCTGGTAAAGACAGCAGCAAGCAATTCTATTTTGCTCCGGTAAATAAAGATGGAAGTTTCGAGGTCAGGGATTTGTTTTTCTATGATACTGCCAAAGTGTATTATGGTTTTAACTCGGGTAATAAATTAACAGATGTTACACAGGTTAGAATCGACAATGGTTTGTTGCGATACCAGCCCGGTAAAAGAACCTCTTTGGATAGAAATCCAATTACACCCTACGCAGATAGTATTCTTCGTGCCCGCATGACAGCTATTTTTAATGAACAGGAGCGGCTGAGAAAGTTAATGGAATCAGCTACTTTGCAGGAAGTTGTGGTGAAAGCAAAGGTAAAATCCAATCTTCAAATTTTGGAAGAGCGGTATGCTTCGGGTCTTTTTTCCGGCGGCGACGGATATACATTTGACATAGCTGAAGACGCTAAGATCATGGGAGCCAGGGATATAATTACCTTCCTGCAAGGCAGGGTTGCCGGATTGATGATATCCGGTTCCGGTGCCAATGCATCAATGAATTGGAGAGGCTCTGTACCGGATTTATATCTTAATGAGGTACCTACTCAAATGGGTGTTGTGCAGTCGATTAGTGTGCAAGACATCGCCTATGTTAAAGTATTTCGACCACCCTTCTTTGGTTCGGGTGGGGGAGGCGCGGGGGGTGCCATTGCCATTTATACCAAACGGGGACAAGATACAAGGAAGGCAGACCCCAATGCCAAAGGGATGGAATATGCCATTCTTGGAGGTTATTCCCGCTTCAAGGAATTTTCTTTACCACCCTATGATAGACCGGAAACTGTTTTTGATCCTGATAACCGAACTACAGTTTTATGGAATCCCTATATACTGACCAATAAAAAAAGTCCAAGGGTAAAACTTACCTACTACAACAATGACTTTAGTAAAAAACTACTTCTAGTATTAGAAGGAATGAACAGTGAAGGCAAACTGGTTAGGGTAGTAAAACCCATCGATCCCTCAGTGCAAGACTAATTCCCGCGAATCATTGGATAAGCAATCAGATTTTTTTTACCTGATGGATTTACGACAGAAAACTGTAAACATTTCCAATTATTTACCGAATGAATCCATCAATCTGCCCGTTTTTCCGGGTTTTCGAAAAATCAATGAAAGTTCAAATGTTCTGATGGCTCCTTGTGATGAATTTCCAATATAAACATCATAGGTTAATCCTGCCTGCATGTTTTTATACATCAACCCCAGGTAAGGGATTACAGCAGTATTTTGCCTATACCAAAGTCCAAAATTAAAAACAGTGGGAAGATCTTCATTGCTCATCAATCTTCCAAAATTTGCTCCTATCAGGTAGGTATCTGCTTGACTTTGAAAAACAAAAACGGTGTTTATATTAATTGCCAGCCGATCATTCAGAAATGTTTGAAAGTCGGAATGTACGTTGTAACGCGGTGCTTCTATTTGCGTACCATCGCTTAAGGCGGTTCTGTTGGTCTTATTGAATCGATAGCCGGAAACTCCCAAATCGAAATTTGCTTTGTCTGAGGTATAGGTATAGGTGATTCCAGCAGTAACTGCATAATAAGGTTTCACCGAATTCAATGACATTTCCTGTGTAGGAAGTGTCCTGTTAAAACCGGCAAGCGACAATTGCGGACCAAAAGTTAAATCATTGAAGTTGATCAGGGTATTGTTATAACTAATTCCTAGTCCAGCACAGATGCCATGATTCGCATCTTCATCTAAACTAACATGTGTACTGGCAGACATTTGAAAGGTATTATTTTTAAATGCGCCTCCTAGTCCTGCATCCTGTAATATCATAAAACCTAGTCCGACATAATTGGAAGCTCGATAGGGTTGTTTGTAGATTTTTCCATCAAAAGAAACAGCAGTTGTATTTAAGCTGATGAACTGATCACCTACAGATTGATTCCTGAAATTGGCAGAGATTCTCCAGTCTGATTTACCTGCTCCTGTTAATGCAGGACTCACATTCAATGGGGTTGCATAGAATTGTGAGAACAGAGGGTCTTGACAAAAGCCTTTTGATCCAATGATACTAAAGATTAGTAAGACCGGGATACGGCTAATCAGAGGATGATATTTCATCGATAATTTTTTCATCGCATTAAAAGAAATTGTCCACTTCTTTGAATAATTGCTCCCTCTTCTGAGACACCTTCAGCTAGCCAATAAAAAATTGACATAGGTTGTACTGTTCCATTGAAGATGCCATTCCATCCTTCATCTATATTTCTGGTTTCAAAAACTTTTACGCCAAATCGGTTGATGATCCTGAAATAATTCAATTTACTTATACCTGAGGTATAGAGATAAATTTTATCGTTGATTCCATCCCCATTGGGAGTGAATGTTTTTGGAACAAAAATTTCCACAAGTTGCTCATTGAAGACTCTAACCTGTAATGAATCTGTTGTAACACATCCTTCCGGGGATGTCATGATGATACCATATTTTACTGAAGTTCCATAATTGAAAATGGAGGAGGAACTATCTGTGCTTCTTAGACCTACACTCGGTGTCCAGCGATATTTATATCCCGGAATATTTCTAGCCACAACCGGCTTACTTATATTTTTATAAGCACTCATACTGGGTCTGTCTTCCCTGTCAATTGGTCGAATTATTTGGATGACAGAATCTAGCAGTACTGGAGGAAAAGCGTCACAGTTTTCTTGCCGTGCCGATAACTTAACATGATAGGTACCTGAAACCAAATAAGTTGTTTGTGCATGATAGGTATTCGAAATCTGACCATTACCAAAATCCCATCTCCAGGTAAGGGGACCAGTGGTCAATGAATCAGTCTGATTGAAGAATTTAATGGGTATATTGATACAACTATAATCATACCTAAATCTTAAATTAGGTACTTTGCTCGCAAATAAACGATGTTCTGAAGTAGCAGTATCTGAACAACCCAATTGATTGGTAAATATCACCTGATAGTTACCCGCTTCATTTGAAAACAATGAATCCTTTTTCTCACCTGGAAGCGGGAATCCATTTTTCATCCATTGTAATGCGATGATGGTATCAGCCGATAAAGCTATCATTGTATCTGTTCTATTGTTACATATATAGTTACCATTGAGCGATTGAATTCTTCCTACCGGAAGGCGATAAATCTGTTGGGTAACCAAAACAGTATCATCGGTATTTGTACAGAAAGCATCTTGAACTTGAAAAACTTTGATCAATCTGGGATTTGGTCTTTTGTTATTGGGGGGAAGAACTATTGAAGAAATAGAATTAGTAAATGAATTCCTAATACCCGTAGTGCCATTATCATTAAATCTGAACTGCCAGGGGCCGGTCCCTTTAAAATACAATTGTAAGGTATCATTGATGTTTTGACACAATGCTCCAACTGCACTTATTGATACACTGGGTAATGGAATAATATTCACTACTACATTAAATGGATTCCCTATACAATTATCAAGCACAGGGTAGATGGTATATGCAATACTGTCTCTCTTCAATTGACTACCAAAAAGTTGTGCTGGATTGATGGTATCAAACTTAATTGGTTGTAGATACAGTTGTTGCTCAATTTTTGATAGATCAACAATTGTTCCACTCATTCCTGTAATCATAGAATTAGCTGGTCTCTGCGGTTGATCCCATTTGAATGTCATTCCGGTAGGTACATTATGGGGAGTCATATCTACTTTTACTCCACTACAGGTTTCTCTCCTATATGATGCAATGGTTGAAATCGGACGTGTTACAGCTGCCTCTATTTGAAAGGGTTGTGATGGGCAATTCATTGTAGTAGCAGATACCCTGTACCTGAGAATGGCAGTTTGTGAGGTAAGATTTACTGGTGTTTGAATGAATGAATTTGCCGGCGTGTTTTGAGACTTTGTTCCTGAAACTGATCCTAAAGGAAGTATTTCAGGGATGTCCCAGGTAAAGGTTGTACCAACTGGAAGACTGTCCGGTGCAAAAGAATAACGTGAACCGGAACAAATAGTTGTAGTTATATCTGTAAACACCGGTACTGGTTTTACTACCACTACCAGAGAAAATGCTTTGCTGGCACAATTGGATGTTATGGGTTGAATGGTGTAAATAGCAGTATCCAAAATCTTATTCAACGTATTCAGTGTTTGACGGAATTGTTGTTGCCCTGTTCCTAAACTGGCTCCATCTATGCTGTTTTTCGGAATCTGTACAGGCAAGGACCAATTAAATCTGGTATCCGATAAACTCGAAGGATGTACAAAACTGAATTGACTTCCACTGCAAACCGGACTTAAAGTAACATCACTGAAAACAGGTACAGGTAGCACTTGAATTGTTATTGAAAATACATTTCCAATACAATTGGCTGTTCTTGTCTGTATATTGTAATAGGCATTCGCAATTTGAGAAGTGTTGTTGGTAAGGGTTTGAACAAAAGTACCCGGGCTAACACTACCAATGGTTGAAGTTCCCCCTGATAATGCTCCGGTGGGTGAAATAATTGGCAAAGACCAGGACAACAAAATATTTTCAACCGTATTGGTTGGTGTAAAATGCACTGTACTTCCCGTACAGGTAGTTAAAACTTTCGCAGATAGATTGGGAACAGGCAATACAACAGTCGTTACGGTTTGAGCACGAACACATCCTCCGGAAACTAATGTTACCTGGTAATCCACATTTACAGGTGAAAAAGTTGTGTTTTCCAGAATTTCTGAAATATTGATCACTCCTGAATTCGGTGCATTGTTTATTCCGGGAATTTGATTTCTTCTCCAGGTTAATCCTGCACCCGGTGTAGCCGATTGTAAAGTGTAGCTGAAGTGTGTTCCGGAGCAAATACTGGCAGTGGCAGGGGGGCCAGACAAAACTGCTGCCGGACTGATCAGGAGAGTTATACTCTGCGCATTGGAGCACCCATTAGCAGTCAGTCTCATGCTATAGATAACTGTAAAGGGTGTTGGATTGGAATTGGTTAGTGCTTCTGAGATAACAGGTACAAATCCACTGGAAGAGGTATTATTATTGATGTTTGAAAGTGGTGCTCTTTCCCAGATAAAACTTGTTCCGGGTGTTGCCGACACTGCTGTATAACTGAAGACAGAGCCATTGCAAATGCCTTGGGGAAATACTGGTGTAGTTAAAAGCGGTGTAGGATGGATAGTTATCGTAACAGTCTGCATCGTTCCCAAACAACCATCTGCAACCGGTTGAATTGTTAATAAGCTTGTAATCGGTAAAACTGAATCATTCGTTCCTGTGAAAGACAAAATATTGCCAATGCCACTAGTAAATGGCAATCCAATAGATGGTTTACTATTGGTCCAATTGAATTGTGTATTTGGTAAAGAAGATATAAATTGTAAGGATTCTGTCATTGACTTGTTACAGATTACTTGTGGTATCAATCCCGACATAACCGGATTGGGTTTTACTATAATAGTAAAGCTGATACTATTACCCGCACAATTGTTGACAATTGGTGTAACTGTAATGAGCGAAACAATGGTATTGGTCGTTTTATTGATGGCAGTCAATGCCAATATCGTTCCTTCTCCTGTCGCCGGAATTCCTATCACAGAGTTGCTGTTGGTCCATTGATATCTTGTTCCCGCTACAGGTGAACTATTAAAAACAATCGGTCCAATTGTTTGTCCATCACATACAATGATCTGACCCATCGGTAAAATAGATGGGGTTGGTTGGATATTGTAGCGGAAGGACACAGGATTTGAAGAACAACCATTGCTGAAAGCAGATACCGTAATGGTATTGCTGATCATCACATTAGATATATTAACTGAAGTGAAAGCTGCAATATTTCCTGTACCACTTAAAGAATATATACCCGTCAGGTTATTGGAGGCAGTCCAATTATATAGTGTATTGGGTATGGAAGAACCGCTGAAAATAACTGCATTGGTGATTTGTCCGGCACATAAAACTTGGTCAGGTACAGATTGAATAGACGGAGTTGGTCTGACAGTTAAGGTAAATTGTTGCGAACTTCCTGTACAATTATTCGCAATAGGAGTCACTGTGAGTAACGCTGTTGATGGTAAATTAGAAATATAGGTTGCAGTGAAGGATGAAATATTACCGCTTCCGGTCGAGCTTAATCCTATTGCATCATTGTTGTTGTTCCAATTGAAAATAGTTCCATCAACGGATACACTACCATTATTGTTAGTCCCTGTAAATACAATAGGAGCAACACTTTGAGATGCACATAATACCTGACTGGGTATTGGGGCAACTGAAGGAATTGGATTCACCCTGACAGTAAATTGCATTGGCTGACCGTTGCACTCATTGGAGAAAGGGGTGACTGTTATAATACCGGTGATAGGAATATTGGAGGGATTATTAGCGTTAAAAGCATTTATATCAACCTGGCCTGTTGAAGAAGCAACTCCTATGAGTGTATTAGAATTTGTCCAGTTATAGATCGTATTGGCGATGGGTGAACCGGAAAAAGTAATTGTTGGAATGAGAACACCTTTGCAGACCGTAATGTTTTCTACTTGCTGAATGGTCGGTGTGGGTTTTACTCTTATTTGAAATTGTCCTGGAGTACCATAGCAAGAATTAGAGACAGGATTGACCGTAATATTGGCTGTAATCGGGATAATAAAGTTATTGGTGATGGTAAAAGAAGCAATAGCTCCAGTACCTGAGGTAGCTAGTCCAATAAATGGATTATTGTTCGTCCATTCAAACAATGTTCCAGCCATTGTAGGGTCAGAAAATTGTATGTTTCCGGTTGATTGATTACCACATAGGGTCAAGTCCGTAACCGAAGCAACAGTGGGAATTGGTTGAACAGTAATAGAAAAAGTAACAGCATTTCCAGAACAATTATTCGTAGAAGGAGTAACAGTGAACAAAGAAGTAAGAGGCGCATTTGAATTATTAACTGCTGTAAATGAATTGATAGTACCATTGCCACTGATGGGTAATGTTCCAATGGGAATATTTGTTCTTGTCCAGTTGTATTGTGTTCCTAGAACCGGTGAGCCAGTTAAAAGGATAGTGTTTACCGGCAGATTATTGCAGATTTTCTGGCTTGCAATCAGACTAACTTCCGGTTGCGGTTGAATGGTAAGAGAGAATGATTTAGGGGTACCTGAACAACTATTTGATACAGGTATTACAGTGATCAATGCTGAAATCGGAACATTGACATCATTCAATGCAGTAAAACTGAAAGAAGATTGTGTTCCCGAAGCTGATAATCCAATATCCGGCCGTGTATTGGTCCACTGATAAATGGTTCCGGGTACTGCCGAGCCGGTGAATAGTTGATTTACAATTGATCCCTCACAATAAGAAGCATCAGATAAAGTCTGAACAGAGGGTGTTGGATTAACAAGTATAGAAAATGAATAAGGTGAACCTGAGCAGGTATTTGAAATGGGTGTTACTGTCAATGTGGTTACAACGGGCAAATAAAATCCATTGTTATTGGTAGTAAAGGCAGCAATATTTCCCGTTCCGGTGAGCGCTGCTAATCCAATTGCAGCATTGCTGTTTGTCCAACTATACAACGTATTTTCTACAATGGATCCTCCAAAAACGACTGCATTGGTTAAGGAGCCATTACATATTACCTGATTGGGGATTGGATTGACAGATGGAATTGGATTAACTGTTATGTCAAAGACATCAGGTATTCCACTACAGGCATTGGAAACCGGTGTTACTATAATCCTTCCTGTTATTGGTACCTGGCTTCCACTGTTGCTGATAAACGACAAAGAACTACCTGCTCCGCCCGAACTAATCCCTATCCCCGGGTTATCATTCGTCCAGAAATAATCAGTTCTGGCAACTTGTGATCCTGTAAAGGGAATTAAAACGGCAGTACCGGTACAAAATACCTTATCTGAAATAAGATCAATGGTGGGAATCGGATTGACTCTCACATTAAAGCTATTGCTCGAACTACAACCATTGGAAAATGCTGTAACGGTGAAAAGCGAACTAATGGGTACAAAAAAGTTATTAGTTGCAGTGAATCCATTGATGGTGCCGGTTCCTGTTAAGGCAGCTAGCCCTATATCTGCATTGGTGTGGACCCAATTATACTGAGTTCCCGATACTATTGAACCGGTGAAAGTAAAGGGACCAATTAAGGTTCCTGCACACCTAATAAGCGGAGCTGTACCACTTAATCCTGGCGTAGGTTTTACAGTAATACTTAATGATTGTGTAATACCTGAACAGCCATTTGCAACAGGTTTTACTTGCAGGGTGGCATAAATAGGTGTAGGGGAAGGATTGGCGGTAACAAAAGTTCCTATTGACCCGATACCGGAAGAGCCTATACCGATTAAATTGCTGCTGCTGGTCCATTCATATTGCGTACCCATCAGTGCTGAGCCTGAAAAATTGATGGTGGCAGTCAATCCACTACAAATAACAATGGGAGTTGCAGGCGAAACCACTACAGAAGGAGTGGGATTTACAGTGAAAGAAAAAGTTCTTACCGGTCCGTTACAAGTATTGGAAAATGGAGTAACTGTAAAAACTGACTGATAAGGAGTAAGTGAATAATTGACTGTAGTAAAGGCATCAACAGAGGCAGTTCCTGATAAGGGAACATTATATGGCAGTTCAGAAATTTGTATCGGTGTTCTGGTCCAGGTTATGATCGATCCCGGCATGGTTGGAGTGGCGAAAACGATTTGATCTACCCAAGAGCCACTGCAACGCACTATTGATGAAATGGGGTCTAGTTCTGGAGCTGCTTTGACCGTAATTGAAAAGCTCATCGGAGTTCCGGAGCAGGCATTCGAAACAGGTGTAACCACAACCCGACCGGTGATGTCCGGAAGGATTGGATTGGTGTAGGAAAAACTGCTGATATTTCCTGTTCCCGTTGTAGCTAGTCCAATGGCAGGATTGTCATTGGTCCAATTAAAAATAGTACTTGTAACAATACCTGAAAAAGTTATAGCACCTGATGACTGAAATTCACAAGCAGTTTTATCTGAAACTTGTGCAATCGTAGGTGTTGGATTGACACGAATGGAGAAAGTTACTGCCGGACCGGTACATGAGCTGGAGAAGGGCTGAACCGTGAAGTTGGCTATAACTGGAATTATACCTGCATTGGTTGCTGAAAAAGCTGGTATGCTTCCAGATCCTGTAGTGGATGCTAACCCAATGCCCGGACTGGCATGTTGCCAGTTATAAATTGTTCCCCCCATCGCTGAACCTGTAAAATCAATCGTTTCAATGGTTGAATTGTTACAAGTTGCAATATTGTTGGGTAAATCCACCCTGGGTGTAGGTCGTATGGTAGCTGTTAACGTGAGCGGTGACCCTGCGCAGCCATAAAGAAAGGGAGTAACAGTAATAATCCCTGTTACGGGTATGTTGGAAAAATTATTGGCTGTCAATCCGCTGATTTGTCCATTCCCATTGGCAGGCAGTCCGTTTGCAATGTTGTTGTTGCTCCAGGTGAAACTGGTATTAAAATGAAATGGAGCTTGAAATGTTACGGGAGGGGCTGTGTTACCACAGATGGTAAAACTGCTTACCGGATTCATAGTTGGAATAGGTATCACAGTTATCTGAAAACTCAGGTTATTACAGCTGCAACCATTGCTGATTGCTGAAACTGTAATAACTGCAGTAGTTGGTACGAAGGCTGAATTAATTGGTGTAAAAGCGGGTATAACGGCCCCGCCTGTACTTGCCAAGCCGATGGAGGGTGTGTTATTGTTCCATGTAATTGTTGCATTGGGAACATTGCTTGTTAGATTTATCGGCGAGGAAATGATTCCATGGCAGAGATTAACATCGGTGGGTTGGGCAATTACAGGGGCAGGCTTTACCCGCATTCGGAATGTGGTGGGAATTCCCTGACAATTATTTATGACCGGAATAACATTGATGAGTGGTTCCAATAATGTTCCAGTAGTATTTTGGGCTGTATAAGATTGTATCTCAGAAACTACGTTGCCTTGGAAAGGTAAACCAATGTTTACACCATCGTAACTCCAGAAATACCGTGTATTTGGTGTTGGTCCACTCAATGAGATTATTGGAGTACCAGAATTTATAGGACAAATCTCCGCCTGATTAGGTATGCTGTTCACCCGGGGGATTGGGGCAATGCTTACTACCAGCGTATAGCTATTAGCAGTAGAAGTGGTGATGGTATAAGTTGCTGTAACAAAATTATTGGTGGTGTTGGATAACAAACCCGTAAACAGTGTTTTTCCAACCGTGTCCTCTGCGCCTCCGGTAAATCCAGTACCAGCGGGTAAAGACCAGTAATAAGTGGTTCCGGAAGGTTCAGTAACTTCGGAAAAGCCAAAGGAAATACCAGAGCAGGTAGTAATGTTATGGGAAGTCTGCCCGGTGACTACTGAGCAGAATGGGAGCAATAATAAGAGTAACGCCAGCCTCTTCATAGGCCATCGGGTTTATCATTGACAATCAATTGGTTAGATTGTCCTAGGTATTGGTATGATTCACTATGCTGCAACAACCTTGCGGTGGTAACAGTAGTAATTTTAAAAGTAAGTAAATTCTCCAGCTCCTTCATTCTTAATATGTTAATTACTTTTTAAAGCTTCTCTTTCCGATAGATACTTACTTAAAAAAAAATGCGGCATCATTTTTCATTTTTACTCAAAAATATACCTGCCTCTTTTCTTTAAGGAGAGGAAAACAACCGGAATTTTCGGAGGATTTTCCCTGTTTATTGAAAGTATTTTTATTAAATATTTATAATTATATCATTTTGAATTTATAAAATATTAAAAAAATATAATTTTTAAAATCGGAAGTGGCATAACCACTTAAACAGTTGTTTTTAAGGAGATTACTATCTTAGCAAACGTCTAAAAATGTCATAAATTGTCGCATCACAGTAAATTGAAACTTCGGTTTTGACCCTTTTTCCGGTTTACCACTGAGTAGATCTTCTCTCAAGCTTTTAACAGTGACCAATCAGGTCTCCCCCAAAGGGGGGTTACAGGCAAATTTTGCAGAAGCCATGCAAATGAGTCCGAATCTTTTACCTGAATTGAGTTTAGGCGATGCCGGGATGCGGGCTGCTGCGGGAGCAAATACCGGGTGAGATTTGCTGACAACCGCCCATGTTAAAAATTGGATGGATTGTATCCGTAGCCGTGACATTACCAACGCACCAGTTGAAGCCGGATACAGTCATTCCATTGCAACCATCATGACCAATGCCGCAGCAAGAACAGGGGAACGGGTAACTTTCGATGAGAAAAATCAGGAAGTGCTGGCTGGTGGAAAAATTTTCACCTATTGATGCCCCGTCTCTTCGCCAGACTTTTTTATTTGGCAAGCGCTCTTCGGGTACTGGTATAACTGGCTATGAAATAACCCAGGGCCCCACCCGAGAGATTAGAATTGGGATTTGCCGGACTAATTGTTTGCAGCGCTCCGTTTCCGGTGACCTGTGAAAAGGAGCTATAATAATCAAAACCCTCTTTTCCCATGTGTTGCATCAGAACACGAACAGAATCTCCCGGATTAATGT
This sequence comes from Sediminibacterium sp., assembly GCA_046079965.1. Classification (GTDB taxonomy): domain Bacteria; phylum Bacteroidota; class Bacteroidia; order Chitinophagales; family Chitinophagaceae; genus Sediminibacterium. Next base: position 41,333 of record JBJTTC010000156.1, read on the forward strand.
AAGCACTATCCGTTCTCAAGGTTCGTGAAACATACCGCCCATCTGAAAACCTGTCATCATAAACAAAAGTGTTATTGATTTTTCTGCCATTAACGAATAAAGTGAACAGATAGTAGTTACTGATCCCAATTGGATCTTGGTAATTGATAACTGCATACCAGTCGGTTTTTGAACCTGGTCTGCTGATTTTTTCAAAACTGACAGAATCCAATTGTGCCGCTGCGGGCATTTTTGAATTCGCACTATAAACTTTTCCGGCTGTTATCACTTGCAACTGATAGATTCTGCCTTCAATACCATTTAACTTCCTTGTTGCATAGAGGCCTTTTGGCAACTCTGTCAACGTATCAGACTGTCCGGCTGTCAAGTCCTTAATGATCACGGTAGCTCCCGTGACAGGTGGAAATTGGTTATTGGCACTGTAATTAACCGTTTTACTGATTTGAACATAATAGGGTCCCGGTGTACTAAATATATTTCCTTCTATCACAATTTGTGGGTCGGCATCATTTAGATTGACATCGATCACCTTTTTGCAACCCAGACCAGTAAAAAGTAAGATCACCAGAAGAAAATACATTGTTTTCCTTCCCCCTGAAACAAACAATTGTTTGGGAATTATATTGCCATCAAAGGAATTCAACGATTTCACAAGTTTAAAATTTGAAGTTATACGTTATGGAAGGCACCCAACGAAAAAGGGCTGTTTGTTCGGCAATTGTTCTCTCGGAATTGTCTGGATCATCTATGAATTCTATGCTATAGGTATTTTCTCTACCATAAGCATTGTAAAGTGAGAATGTCCAACTTCCTTCTCTGCCTTTTTTGGGTTTGTTTTTTAGAGTGGCTGAAAGGTCGAGTCGATGGTAATCGGGAAAACGGTAACCGTTCCGCTCAGTATAATAATAGGCTGTTTGACCGTTCACCCTATACTTTCCACTGGGAAAGGTTACTGCATTGCCTGTATTATAAACCCAATTGGCAGATAAAGACCAACGTTTGTTGAGCTGATAAATACCAACAATGGCCAGGTTGTGGGTTTGGTCTTGTCGGGCAGGATACCAATTTCCCTGATTGATTCCTTCAATTTTTCTCTCGGTTCGGGCTAGCGTATAACTGATCCATCCGGTTAACAAGCCCGCCCTTTTCTTCAAGAACCATTCGATACCATAAGCCCTGCCTGTTCCAAAAATCAATTGAGATTCTACCTGCTCATTGGCGCGCAGTTGAGCACCATTTCTATAATCTACCTGATTTTGCATCCATTTGTAATAAGCTTCCACAAAAAATTCATACATCCCATTGGCTGAATTTTGGTAATATCCCACCGATGCCTGGTCAGCTATTTCCGGTCGAACATTGTTGCTGCTGGGAATCCAGATATCTGTTGGATTGATAGCTGCCGAATTACTCAGCAGGTGAAGATTCTGAACATTCCGCGTAAAGGAGGCTTTCACTGAACTTATAGGACCCAACAACCAGCTGGCTGAAAACCTGGGCTCAGGATTGATATAGGTAGCTATTGCACTACCATCATTTTTCTGAATGGTTTCCTTTACATTTCCTGTTGAATCATAGCTATAAAAAGTACCCGGTCCAAGAAGGGCAAAATAGGTCAAACGAAGACCATAATTCAGGCGGAAGTTATCGAAGGGAGCATATTCATGATTAATATAAGCAGCATTTTCCATTGCTTTTTTTAGCGGTAAGGCCCTGGAATTAAAACTGGAAGTAGCCGATGCTTCTACAACACCCGGAGACAGCAGGTGTCTGGTAATTTGAAATCCAAAATTAAATTTATTGTCATTGTTGAT
>JBJTTC010000157.1:0-7863 GCA_046079965.1 Sediminibacterium sp.
ACAAGTGTCACCCGTAGTAAAATCCAAATTCGGCTTACACATCATTCAGTTGATCAGCCGCTCGGGCGATGAAGCCATCGTTCGCCACATACTGCGAATACCTCCTGTAACAGATGATGAGGTGAAGGAAGCGATTGTAAAGTTAGACTCAGTTCGTCAGAAACTGGTGGACAAGCAAATTAGTTTTGGAGAGGCAGTTAGTAAATACAGTGATGATGAGAACAGTAAATTCAATGCCGGCTCTGCTGCCAGCAACCGCGATGGATCAACTTTCGTGAACATTGACCAGCTCGACAAAGATCTCATCAAACCCATTAGCGCCATGAAGCCGGGCGATTATTCCAAGCCACAGGTGTATGTTGATGAGCGGGGAAGAAAAGCAGTACGGTTGATCTTACTCAAAAACAGAACGCAGCCCCACCGCGAAAACCTTCGCGATGATTATAACCGTGTTTCCCAGCGTGCGCTGGAAGAAAAGAAAAATGCTGTGCTGGAAAAATGGTTCAAAGAGCACATTCCTACTTATTATGTACTCATCGACCGGGAATATGCCGGTTGTACCGGTCTCGACGATTGGAGACTCGCAGCTGAAAATGCTACCAGAGCGAGGAATTGATTTATCTTGCTTTTTTCGCTGGTTTTCTCGTAATAGTTTTTAATAAATTTGCATGTTAATTTACCTGCATGGAAGATACTTTGATCGAACCCGTAAAGTTTGCTGCCGATACACGGGGTTATACTGAATGGAGCTGGTTAAAAAGTTATCACAGCTTTAGTTTTGGTCAGTATTTTGACCCTGAGCGCATTCAATTCGGAGCACTTCGCGTATTGAATGATGATTGGGTGGCAGCAGGATCCGGATTCGGCGCACATCCCCATGCCAACATGGAAATTGTTACCATTCCTTTGTCCGGAGACTTGCACCACCGCGACAGCACCGGTAGAGATGCCATCATCCGTTCTACCGATGTTCAAATCATGAGTGCCGGTTCCGGTATTACTCATAGTGAGGTCAATGCAAGCCAGACCCATCCGGTTGCCTTCCTGCAAATTTGGGTATTGCCTGAAAAAAATAACATCGAACCGCGTTACCAGCAAATGGCCATCAACAGAAACCCACTCAACGAATGGATTCCATTGGTAGCACCCGATCACCAGCGTGCACTCTTCATCAACCAGCAATGCTGGATGTCACTACGGAATATCTCAGCCGGCGTCGATGCCTCTTATCAAATAAAAAAAATCGGACATGGGGTTTATGTATTTGTCATCAGTGGTTCTGTAATCGTTAATGGACAGCTGTTGGGTGAGCGGGATGCCGCCGGGTGGAAACATACTGATCTGCTTTCCTTACAGTCTGATTCAGATGCTTGCATATTGTGCATTGAAGTACCTGTATAAACCAAGACATGTTAAGTTACAGAAATGTTCGAAAAATATTGTACGGGCAGCCATTTGATATGGGGGGTATGCCGATTCGTCAACCCATCCCCGCCCACGGGGTTGAGCAAATAGACCCTTTTCTGCTATTGCACCATGCGCGTTTGGAACTTGCTCCCGGCAAAAACATGCTTCATGAAGGAGTGGGTCCTCATCCGCACCGAGGTTTCTCTCCCGTAACTTTTTTATTTGAAGGGGGAATACACCATCGTGACAGCAACGGGAATAGTCAGGTAGTATATGCAGAAGGTGTTCAATGGATGAACGCGGGCAGCGGATTGATTCATAGCGAAAGGCCTCCGATTGAATGGGAAGAAAGTGGAGGCACGCAGGAGCTGATACAACTTTGGATCAACACGCCTTCGCAACACAAGATGGATGCACCCACGTATGACCCAATACCTTCTGAAAGAATACCCATCATAACCAGTGAAAATGGCAAGACAAAGATTCGGCTGGTTTCGGGAGAGATGAAAGGTCAAAAGGGGCCCGCCCTGCCGCTCCTTCCCATCACCTCTTGTATGGTGCAGATGGACGCAGGGGCCCATTACTTTTTTCCCTTACCGAAACAACAGGAAGCACTCATTTATTTGCTCGATGGGGAGCTGCGTTCTTCCTGTTCGCCCGAAGTACCGTTGCCGGAGCACCATGCAGTATGGTTCAATCAGGAAGGCACTGGTATAGAGATCACGGCTGTTAAGCAAACCCGCCTGTTGCTGGTTGCGGGTGAGCCCCTTCGCGAACCGATTGCTGCTCGCGGTCCCTTTGTTATGAACACGAAAGATGAGTTACTACAGGCATTTTCTGATTATCAACAAGGAAAAATGGGAGAATTACAAGAATGAATAAAATGAATGCCGGCGGAATACTGAACGCCACTACCTACAGCATCGACACTGCCCACAGCGATGTATCATTCTCAGTCAGGCACCTGATGATTACCCAGATTAAGGGACTTTTTAACCGATTTGAAGGTAGTATGGCGAGTAGTTACCCCGATTTCTCGGATGCCCGCATACAAGTTCAGATTGATGCCGGGAGTATTTTAACGAATCACCCCGATCGGGATCAGCACTTGCGTGGAGAGGACTTTTTTGCCGTCGATCGGTTCCCTTTCATTCGCTTTCAATCGTCTTCTCTCCTACAGTTGAATGAGTCTGATTTTTTACTCAATGGATTTCTTACGATTCGCGACATTCGCGAGGCCATTCAATTGAAAGTTAAGTTCCATAGAAAATCGGTCGATCAGTATGGGGAGGTAAAATATGGCTTTGAGTTGACCGGTGAGATCAGCAGAAAAGATTTCGGACTATTCTGGGATGATTTGACAGCAGTTGGTGGCATCATCATAGCTGACACCATTTATCTGCACATGAACATACAGTTGCTTAAAAATTAATTCTTTCCGCTTTGTCGAACATCGATGGCGGGTAATTGTTATGATGCCATGAACATTGAAATCATTGCGGGAAGTCCCCGCCGCGACAGCGTCTCCTTTCGTGTTGCCCTCCATTTACAACAACAACTTACCCAAACAACTTCTCATCTGGTTAACATCATTGATGTGCGTGATTGGGCATTTCCACTTTTGCAGGAAGTAATCGATTCTCCGGAGTCTGCGCCCGAACATTTGGCACCCCTGGCAGGGCGAATGTTTGCAGCCGATGCCTTTATTTTGGTAACACCTGAATACAATGGTACTTATACTGCGGCATTAAAAAATCTACTGGACCATTTTCCCAAGCAAAGCCACAAAGCATTTGGGGTGGTAACTGCCTCCCCGGGTGCCATGGGTGGAATGCGAAGCAGCCAGCAGTTGTTATTGCTGATTGCTGCCTTGTTCGGCGTTGCTTGTCCGAACATGCTCATTGTTCCGGGTGTTGAGAAGAAATTCGATGCAGAGGGGCAACTGATTGACCTCGGCTTTGCCAAATCGGTAGAAATTTTTCTGCGGGAATGGCGCTGGCTGGCAGAAGCCCTATATGCAATGAAAGAACGATAATTCATAGGCGGTACCGACCTAAGTTTGTAACTTCGCCCCGTCATCTCAGACCCATCTCATGAGCGATGCCATCAAACACGAATGTGGGCTTGCCTACATTCGGCTCAGAAAACCTTTCTCTTATTACCTGCAAAAACACGGGTCAGTAATGTACGGATTGAGCAAGTTGTACCTGCTCATGGAGAAGCAGCACAACAGGGGACAGGATGGAGCCGGTTTGGCAGTAGTAAAATTAGACACCCAGCCGGGAAGTCCTTTTCTGCACCGCATGCGCAGCAATGCCCAGCAGCCGATTGCAGATTTGTTTTTCACGATTGGGCAGCAGATTGCTGAACTGGAAAAGTATCAATCCGATATCAAATCCCATCCCGGCCTGATGAAAGGGCACCTGCCATTTTTGGGGGAACTTTTGTTGGGGCACCTACGGTATGGTACCCAGGGCAAAAACAATGTAGAATATTGTCATCCTTTCATCAAGCGCGATTTGGTGCCGGGTAAGAACCTGGCGTTGGCTGGAAATTTCAACCTGGTCAATACGGAAGAATTATTCGATCTTGTTAATATTCAACCCGGTGAATTCCAGCAACAGAGTGATCTGGCAGCCATGCTCGAAGTACTGCATTATTATCTGGCACAAGATGAGGAGGAGCATCCCAATGCAGCTGATTTAGGTAAGGTTTTGCGCAAGGCCACCCCACTTTTTGATGGAGGTTTCACGATTGGGGGTTTGCTGGGGAATGGCCACAGTTTTGTGATACGCGATGCACATGGCATCAGACCGGCGTATTATTATATCAATGATGAAGTGATTGTGGCTGCCAGTGAGCGAGCTGCAATACGAACGACTTTCAATGTTGGAGAGAATGAAGTGCTTGAGTTGATGCCAGGTATGGCATTGTTGGTAGATGATGTAGGCAATTATTCTTGTGAACAAATTTTACAGCCAAAAGAGAGAAGGGCCTGTAGTTTTGAGCGCATTTATTTTTCCCGGGGCAGTGATGAAAAAATTTATCGTGAGCGGATTGCGCTGGGGCATCATTTGAGTAAGACGGTGTTGGAGAGCATACAATACGATTTAAAGAATACCATTTTCAGCTATATTCCCAATACAGCCGAGGTTGCTTTTTATGGATTGGTGAAAGGAATGGAGGAATACCTAAATAGTATCAAGGTTGAGCGCATATTAAGTTGGGGAAATGATTATACGCCGGAGCGGCTGGAAGAGATGGTTAACCGAAAGATCCGGCAGGAGAAGATTGCCATCAAGGACGTGAAGCTACGAACGTTCATTACGGAAGACAGCAACCGCAATGAGATGGTACAGCATGTCTATGATGTGACCTATGGAACAGTGCGCAAGCATGAAGACACCTTGGTGGTGATCGATGACAGCATTGTGCGGGGCACGACTTTGAGGGAAAGTATTGTGCGTATGTTGCTTCGTTTGGAGCCGAAGAAGATCATTGTTGTTTCTTCAGCGCCGCAGATTAGGTATCCGGATTGTTACGGTATTGACATGAGTAAGTTAGGAGATTTCATTGCATTTCGGGCGGCGGTGGCTTTATTGAAAGACAGGGGCAGTGAGCGTTTGATGCAGGAGATTGCCGATCGCATCCGCGAGCTGGAGGAAAAGAATTTGTTGCACACGGAGAATGTGGTGCGCCAGTTGTATAAGCCATTTACGACGGAAGAGATTTCTGATAAGATTGCAGAGTTGATAACACCTGTGGGCACTACGATACCGATACAGGTAATTTATCAGACCATTGAAGACTTGCATGATAGTTGTCCCACTAATACGGGTGACTGGTATTTTACCGGAAATTATCCCACTCCCGGAGGCAATCGGGTGGTAAACAAGGCTTTCCTGAATTATCTGGAGGGGAAGAATGTAAGGGGGTATTAATAACAGTCCTCCTCTTCCGAATAGTCTTTCTCCATGGCCGCCCATGCTTCGGCTATGATTGTTACGGGAGGACTTTTCAGCTCAAATGATAGTTTTTTTGCCTGGGCTGAAAGGTGTTACTTACTGAAGCAATAAGTTGTACTAAAATTTATAATAATGGATATCAATTCCATTTTTGCAGTTTTTTGAAAAAAATAGAATTGGATGATAGCTCGTTCTATTCTCACTGAGGTCTTCTTTGTGCTGACCCAGTTGAAGATATTGGCTTAATCAACTCGAGCCAGCCCTTAACAGCACTTTCATTAGCTTTCCTCAATTATCTGGAGGTAATGTGATCTATGGGGATATGAATATATAAATTGTCACCAATTAATTCTGGCACTTGCCGGAAAGCGGTTTGATCAAAGCCATTGCCTTTAAGTTGTTTGGCATAGGTTTTGTAATGACGGGGTAGGGTTTCTGTTTATTGATAAAAATTCTTCAGCTTTCTATTTGTAACAAATGGAGTTGTTATCCGTTACGGGTTTCATGAATTGGTGGGTCAATACGCCGGAATGCCTACCCTAAAAAATGATTTTATAGCTAAAACATTGTCCTTAGGGGTCAGAAATCCCGGCTACCATTGATTTAAATATGTTTAAAAATTCCAAAAAGCTTGCATGAAAAAAAAGTTTCTTTTTGTAGCCTTGGTAATAAGTTTACCGGTTTTGATTTTCGGACAAGCTGCGTCCATTCATGGGGTTGTTTTAGACAGTCTTACCAATAAGCCGCTATCGGGTGTTTCCGTTTCTATTTCCAACAACAAGGGTACCATTACAGACAATAAGGGGTTATTTTCTTTAACCAGCCAGCTTTTTTCAAAGGGCAGGGAGTCCAAGTTGTCGGTTAGTTATGTTGGCTACCGCCCTATAGTTGTACCTGTTTTGTCAACCGGGGAGGCAATTGAAATTCGAATGGCGCCTATTCACAAGGAACTGCCGGAAGTGATTCTATCGTCTAAAACAAAATCAATTGTTGAGCGGGCGGTAGAAAAGATACCAGAAAATTATCCCATCAATCCAATCATTATTAAAGGTTTGATGCGGGTAAATGTAAGTGTAAATGATACGGATTATTTCTATAAAAGTGATGCCATTGCTCAAGTGTATGCCCAGTCATATAAAAATGGCATCAATCAGAGAGTCGAGGTGCTTCAAAATAAAACTACTACCATTAAAAACCCAAGATCAGACTTTTCATATGTGGCTCCGGTAAGTTTTGTGGGTAATTTTTCCACGATAGCAGATGTGGTTTATAATAAAGATTTTTTTCTGAATGGGTCGTCTATTGATGATTATATTTATTTCCAGCATACCAAAACCCTGGTCAATGGAAGGGTTACTTATGTAATAGAATTTGAAAAGAAACGGAACAATAAAATTGAAGGAGTTGTTTATATAGATAGTGCCAGTCTTGCATTTGTAAAATTGAATGTAAAGCAATACAAGGTCAAGTCATTTCTTTTTCTTACACGTGATTTTGTAAGCATTGATGTTAATTATCGGTTACATGGGAGCAGGTGGATAATTAATGACAGTTATCAGGAGTCAATTTACGATAATGATGTAAGACTAAAAGGAAGGGAGTATGTAGGATTTGCCGCAAATGATTATGATACAACTGATGTAAGAAAGATATCTACATTTTCAGCCACGGGTTCACTCGATTTAGACGACAAGGTACAGCGTTTTGTAGATGATAGTACTTGGAGAAGTAAGGAATTGCTATTTACAAAAGCTGAAAGCGAGAATAAGCTATCTGTAATTGAATTACCTGATATTGATACGACGGCTCAACCCAGGCCGATCGGTTTTGCTGTGCGGATATTAAAATATGTAACAAATGACAATATTCGATTTAGGCTATATGGTGTTCAACTTCCATACTCATTGGTAAATTCATCTTATAATTCGGTTGCTGCCTATGGAATAGGATTTAGTTCTTTATTTCGTATTTATAAGCCATTATTTTTTCAAACTAACAATGAGCATAATTATGGTTGGGGTGGTTTAAGAACGCGGAGGGTTAGTTATCTGTTGAATTATCAGTGGGTTCTTAATTCTAAGTCGAATCACAGTATAGTAATAGCGCCCTTTTTTGGTTATTCAAAGATGGTAGTGAAGGATAGGGGTAAAAATCTTGAGCAACATTTTTCCAATCTGGTTGCTGGTTCGACGTTTTCTTTTCCGGTAAGGAAGGGGCTTCAGGCTTTCGCGGAGACTGAATTTATTCGATCGATCAAAAATCATCCGGCCACACTTTCCATACAGCCTAATTCGACTGCAATAAGATTGGGAGTAGAGTTAAGGTTTTAGTATTGACATCACATTGTTTTAAAAGCGGAACGGGTGTGCCCCTGCTTACGCAAAGTTTACTGTACTTTCAAAGTGAATGGAGGCGTTGGATGATGACTTTGATTCAGTCCAACACAACTTACAAATACCCATCCCCAATATTGCGTTTTACCTCCGCAACA
>JBJTTC010000158.1:0-2987 GCA_046079965.1 Sediminibacterium sp.
CCACAGGCTTAAAAAATCTTTGTGATTGAGTTGGCGAATTTGACCAGTAGGGTTAATCATTTTCTACATATTTTTCATCCTCGCTAGGTGTGATACGTGATATTTTGTCAAAGAATCTGCGAGGATTCTGCCTTTTCATAAAGTATTGTATCCCTAAATCAGCAAAAACCCATGTATCAATTCCAGGTTACTGCATATACACAAGCTGGTGAATCCATTGGTATCGTCGGTTCTACTCCCGAATTGGGATTGTGGGACATTACCAAATGTGTTCATCTCCGTACCAGTGGCGATTGCTATCCTTTATGGTGGACAGATCAAGAAATTAATTTTCAGCCGTCTTTGTCCTTGAATAATTACCAAAGAGTCGAATATAAGTATGTACGCATTGATGCTAAAGGACATGGACAATGGGAAGCTATGGGTGCAAACCGCTGGCTACCAATTAACCCTGAAGAACAGTCCGGTACTATTGTTGTCGATGATGGTGCTTATGGTTATTTACAACCTTATGCCTTCGGTTATTTCAGAGATTTTACTGATAATAAAGCCCTAAAAAAAAGAGTCGGGCAGTCTGGACAGTTTGAAAATTGTGGTGATTGGCAGTTCTGTAGCCTGGGGACATAAAGCTTGGTTATTGAAAGGCTGGGCTTGGCTGTTGGCACAGGATTTACAGCAAAAATATGGGCATCAAGTCATAAATTTATCAGAGTCAGGCGCAAATGTCAGTAGAACCATCGCCAGATTTGCCTCAGTAGTTACCCCAGAAAAACCAGATGTAGTAATTATTGCCTTATCTTTGGGTAACGAAGGGTTAGGCTATTGTTCTCCTCACGAAAGAAGGGCAGTACAGCGACGGTTTGAAAGTGGTTTGCAGCAGTTGGTAAAAATGACCCGGACACTGGGCGCACGTCCAATTTTAGGGGGAGTCTATCCCCATGGTGATTTTTCCCCGGAACATGATTGGCTGTTGAAGGATACCCACAACCGAATGTTAAATTGGGATGTACCGATTTTGGATTGGTTAGCAGCAGTAGATAACGGTCATGGACGTTGGCAAGAGGGGACATCTTTTGACCCGTCTCATCCTAATACCATCGGTCATCGGCTAATGTATGAGGCAATAGACCTGCGCCTGTTCCAAATTGAAAAAAATGAATTAGCAAAAGAAAAACAACGCTTTTGGCAACCGAACGAAGTCCCTATTTACCTTGACAGTGCAGGTTTCTATGTCTGTGCTACTGTTGAAGAGAAGAGTTTGCGGATTAGAAATCCATCAAAATATAGTTATACTATCGCTCCCTATTGGCAAGAATTACAAACTGGTCTGCAAAATCAGGCAGGATTAATCCCAGGTATTTACATTGCTAAGTTGTTATCCCTAAATGCCGAGAAAGGAATACTGCCTTTCTTTGCTGTGCAAGAGAATGGAACTATTTCCACAACTGTTAATATTCCCCCTGGTGCTGACCTGGAATATAACGCCGCTTTCCATCTCTTTGCTCCGAATAACTCCCAAGTTTTGTTTTATGATGGGCATCTGGGAATTTTACAACAAGATGAATATCACATCTGGATTATCAACGAATCGGATAATGAATACAATATCCAGCCGATGTGGCCGGAGATACGCAAGGCATTAAAAGCTATGCCGTCAGGTGTATACGAAGATCCTTTTTATCCTGATGCACCTTTTCGGACAATGATGATTGGTCAGGATGGCTTAGAAAGTCGGGTAAAAGCACCACCCAAATCAGCGGTATTTTTGCAATATAAATGCAAATTAGCAGAAATTAGTCGGGTGGCGATTCTGCCTTTGGGCGATCGCTGTGCGGTGCGAATGTTATTGTATAAGATGGAATACGACGGTCCGGCTTTTCCCTTTGATTTGACTCGCACTACCAAAATTGCAGATATTGCAGATATCATCGAAAATGGTTTTTATGATATGTGGAATCCTCATTTGCTGCATTACAATTCTGAGGAACGCAGAATTTACCACAGTAAATGGGGGGGATTATCTTTTGCCCATGAAGTCGAAGATACGGAAGACCCTGTTAATGATATGTCTCCCGTCTATGAAAGGATGCGGGTTCGTTATACAGCACGTTCTGAAAGATTTTGGTACGCACTCCAGCACTGTGACGAGGTGCTTTTTGTCCGTACGGGTATTGCTGACAGGGGTGGAGTAATTGATTTACTTAATAAACTGAAAAAACAATGTCAAGGTAAGCCGTTTCAATTGTTGATTCTTTCTCCCCAATCTTCTGATGAGTTCTCAAATTTGCCTCATGTATTGCATTACAATTTTGAGTTTAATCCTGATCGGATGTATGATGATTTGGGGCATTGGATGTACTGTACAGATGTGATGAAAGGGATTTTAGAATCTTTGGGTGTGTCGAGTAAAAACCTGTTTTGGTGTCCACCAAATCCGCCGAAGAACTAACTAAATATTTGATAAATATTTGGCGTTGTATTTTGAAGTTTGAGATGGTGAGTTTTCCCATTCCATATTTGAATGCAGCAACGCCAAATCTATGTTATAATGGCGATTGTATGTGTAGTAAATAACAAAAGGTGAAGTTATGACAGTTATTACTAATTTACAGCAACTCTATGAAACTGATGATCATTTATGGTTATTAGAAACTATCCAATTATTAAAACAAGGTCGTTTTGATGAGTTAGATTTAGAAAATTTAATTGAGGAGTTGGAATCATTGGCAAAAAGAGATAAGCATCAAGGTAAAAGTTTACTAGAACAACTAATTAGACATCTTTTATTATTGCAGTTTTGGACACGAGAATATGACAGAAATAAAAATCATTGGCGCTCGGAAATTAGAAGTTTTCGAGTGCAGTTGCAAGATAGATTAACATCTAATTTATATAATTATTTGAGTTCTATTTGTATAACCATTTATGAGGATGCTTTAGGTTATGTTCAAGGAAAAACAGGTTTTACTGTAAATTTTCCCACAGAA
>JBJTTC010000159.1:0-30608 GCA_046079965.1 Sediminibacterium sp.
TCAGCACATTTTTGTCCAGCAACCATTCGGGTGTTTGGAACAATTGTTTGTTGAGGAAAGCAACTGCTTCTTTTTGGGTTGCTTTCGGAGTTGGTTCATACACATCACCTGCTTGTTCAACAGACTTGAATGTTTCCTGAACACCACCAATGTTTTTAGTTACATGTCCCATATAGCGGCTGAATTGACCTACCACCTGACCGTACATGTCGGAAAGATTTTCATAACGATTGGCTTCCTCTTTGGTCCATTCAGGAAGGGCGGCAAGAATGCGCTTCAGGTTTTTGATACCATACTCGCTTGCCTTCATACTATTGTCACCGAGATCTTCAGTTTGTGCTCTGGGATCCTGGTTTCCACCCTCACCACCAAACCAAATACGTGGGTTAGCTGCCAGGCGCTCAACAATCCATTTGTTATTGATTTTTGTATCTTTTTCAACATCAGATTCTCCGGTATAACGGTAGCCCCATTCAATCGCCCATTTGTCGTAATCTCCGATGCGGGGGAATAAACCAATTTGGCTGATGTTGTCCTCAGGTTGAGCTACATAGTTGAAACGGGCGTAATCCATGATAGAAGCAGTATGACCATTGGCTTCCACCCATGCTTTATTGCGGAGGTTTTCAACCGGGGTCTTGCTGCTGCTGCCCATGTTGTGGCGCAGTCCAAGGGTATGTCCTACTTCGTGTGAGGAAACGAAACGGATCAATTGACCCATCAATGCATCATCAAATTTCATTTGACGTGCTTTGGGATCAACAGCAGCCGTTTGTACCATGTACCAGTCATGTAATAATTTCATTACGTTGTGGTACCAGCCAATATGGCTCTCAAGGATTTCTCCGCTGCGCGGATCGTGTACCTGAGGACCATAAGCATTCTCAATGTCAGATGCGAAGTAACGGATAACAGAGAAGCGGGCATCTTCCAAACTCATGGTTGGGTCATTAACCGGCCACTCTTTACCAACGATAGCATTTTTGAAGCCGGCTTTTTCAAAAGCCACCTGCCAGTCATTGATACCATCAATCAGAGGCTTCACCCATTGCTTAGGAGTAGCCGGATCGATGTAATAAATGATTTGTTTAGCGGGTTCTACCAGTTCACCACGCTTGTATTTTTCTATGTCTTCGGGCTTGGGCTCCAGTTTCCAACGAACAGCAAAAGTTTGGTTTTCTACTGCCTGCTGTTTGTCGCTGTACACCACAAAGCGGTCGGCAAAATAGCCAACACGGCTATCGAAAAGACGACGGTTCATCGGCACTTTGGGCAAGAGCAGCATAGAGGTATTCAATTCTATGGTTACCACACCTGCGCGCATAGCAGCCGGCAGGCTGGCACCACCGCCACCCGGAATCATAACACCGGGGAACCCGCCACCAGAAGAGGCACCAAAGGTTTTCACGGTTTTAATTTCCGTATTGATAGGGAAGGTAGAAATGGACTGGATATAGGAACGATCAGGTAAGAGCGCCGTCAGGTTGAACTGACGCTTGTCGTTCGGGTCTAAACTCACGATCTGATTATCACCCTTGAAGAAATCGCTTACATCTATTACAACACCTGTTGAGTCTTTGCTGACAGCAGCTATTGGGAAAGAATAACCAATTGGATCCAGGTTTGAATTGCTTACGGCACGGGAGATGGTGCTGGTAGAGTCAGCCGTACTGATGAGGGTAACCACTCTCAGAAAAATATTGTTGCTGGGCCCTTTTTCCAGTTTAATGCTCTGGGTATTTACTTCCTCACCGCCGTATTTTCCGCCACCACCTGCAATACGGATGAAGCGGGTTACAGCCAAAATCTCGCGGCCCATCAATGTGTCGTGCACTTCAAAGTAATATTTGTCATCTACTTTGTGCACGGTGAAAAGTCCTTTTTTAGTCACCGCTTTGTCTGTAACGATCTCCTTGTAGGGTCTGGGTCCCTGGCGCATTCCGGCTCCACCGCCCATTCCGGGGGGCATGGTCATAGCAACACGTGCGCCACCGCCTCCGGGAAGGGAATCTCTTTGTTGGGCAAAGGAGCTAACTCCCAGGAGACACGCAAAAACTAACAGTTGTTTTTTCATATTATTGATTTGTAATTGGTTTCAAAAAATAAAGATAAGGGGAAGGGGGCTATGTTGAGCTAGAAATTTAAGGCTTGGGACAGGTGGGAAAAGAGGGTCTTTTTTCGGTGAATATTGTTGGTAAATAGGGGTACTCTGGGGTAAGGTCATAAAAAAAATAATAAATAATTTTCTTTGGAATAGCCTTATTGGTGTTGGGAGCAAACGATAAAATACCTATTTTGGTGCCCCTTACTTATTTTTCTGTTCAACAGTTTGTTCTTTTCAAACTTTTTTTCATTAGAATTGTGGGGATTAACCAAAAAATTAAAAAACAAAAACAACTGAATCATGGCTGAGACTAAACCAACTGCCGGTGCTGCTAAGAGTTCATCTGCTGCACAACCCAAAAGAAGCAGTAACGCAATTTCATGGATCGCTCCGCTTGTATGTATCATTCTTGGATACGTTGTATGGCGGTTCTTTCTGGGTAATCCCGATAACTTTGCTCAGGCGTATCCCAGTGGTGGTTTCTGGCCACAACATAAGGGGCCTAAAACTGGTCTGAGTAAAATGTATGAGGGTGGTATCATTGTACCCATTTTGATTGGAAGCTTCTTTACAGTCCTTATATTCTGTAT
The DNA here is from genome assembly GCA_046079965.1 of Sediminibacterium sp. Lineage (GTDB taxonomy): Bacteria > Bacteroidota > Bacteroidia > Chitinophagales > Chitinophagaceae > Sediminibacterium. The sequence continues at coordinate 2,695 of JBJTTC010000159.1, forward strand.
AGAACGATTCCTGACCATTTCAAAAGCTGCCGGAACAGGTAATGTAGGCGAATTCGTTCGCACGGTTCAGTTCCACCTCGCTAACAAAGATGTGGACAAAGCCATTGCTGCCTGTGATAAGCAAAAAGGTTCAGTTGGTAATGTAATGAAAGCCGGCTTGAAGAAGTACAAGGAAATGATTACCAATACTGAGTTGGTGACTGAGCAGAAGGTTCTTAACATTCAAAAAGAAGTGGAAGAAGCAACTTCGTTAGAATTACCTATGCTGGAAAAAAATCTGGTGTTCCTTTCTACCATTGCTTCAGTTGCCACTCTGTTGGGTCTGTTGGGTACAGTATTGGGGATGATCAAATCTTTCTCTGCCCTCGGTGACGAAGGTGGTGGTGATGCTGCCCGTGAATTATCTAAAGGTATCTCTGAGGCCCTGTTCAATACTGCTTTGGGTATCGGTACTTCTGCCATAGCCATTATCATGTATAACGTGTTTACAACTCGTATTGATGGGATCACCTATGGCATTGATGAGTCTGGTTTCACACTCACCCAAAGTTTTGCTGCCAATTATAAATAACTGGTAGGTATTTGTGGAAAATGAAATCAAACTGAATCTAATTTAAGGGGCAACCTAAAATCAATAACAATGGGCAGAGCCAAATTACCTCGTAAGAGCACGAACATTGATATGACGGCGATGTGTGACGTAGCCTTTCTGTTGTTGTCTTTCTTCATCTTGACTACAAAGTTCAAGCCCTCTGAGGCCATTGCGGTAACCATTCCAAAATCAGTGGCTGCGAAAGTGGCACCCTCTAAGGACATAGTACAAGTGATCATTGACAAAGACGGTAAGGTATTCCTCGAAATGGACGATGAGACTGTGAAGGAAACAATAGCCAATACCCTGAATAATACCAAGGGCATGAACCTGGATGTTAAAGTTTTCAAACGTTCGGCTTTCTTCGGTTCCTCCTTCAGCGCATTGCCGAATTACCTCGCTCTTCCTGAAGACCAGCGCAAGGGCAATAATTTGCCCGGGATTCCTGTGAAGGACTCCACCAACAATGAACTGGTTACCTGGATGGCACTTGTGAGAGATGCCTACCAGGGAAAAAAACCCAACCTCTTGCTGAAAGGCGACAATCTGGCCAAATACCCCGCCTTTAAAAGCGTGGTAGATGCTTTCAAGAAAAATGATTTCCTGAAATTCCAAATGGTTACCAATCCTGAACCGGTTCCTACGGGCACCGATTTATGGAAGAAAGCACAGGCCGGGGAGAAACGGGAAGAGTAAAGACAACCCAATTATCAAACCAAACAAAATTCTACCGTTATGGCAGAAATGGATACCTCGAGTGGTGGTGGACATAAAAAAGGCCCGGGAGTCAAAAAAGGGAAAAAGCTATCTACCCGTGTGGACTTAACTCCCATGGTGGATCTCGGATTCCTGCTCATCACTTTCTTTATTTTCACCACAACGATGAGCCAGGCAACAGCAATGAAGCTGATTTTGCCAAAAGATGCTGATAAACCGGAAGACCAGAACAAGGCCAAACAATCCGGCGTTATCACCATCTTGCTCGGAAGAGACAACAACGTGTTCTATTATGAGGGTGAGTTAAATATTGACGCATCTAATTTCAAATCATCCAACTTCAAAGACATACGCGATGTGCTGATCAATAAAAAGAACAGTGTTCGCGATATCAAAGACTTTGTAGTGATTCTCAAACCTTCCGAAGAATGTACTTATCGGAATGTAGTAGATATCCTGGATGAAATGGCCATCAACGTGTGTACCCGTTATGCACTGGTTGATATCACCCCCATTGAAACACAATTAGTGAAAAAATCCGAAGAAATGTCGGGTACTCCAACAGGGATGTAACCTGCATGACTTCTTAAAGAATTGAACATGGATATTAACAAATTGCAAACCGCTGATATTCTCGACATCATCTTCGATGGAAGGAACAAAGAATATGGTGCGTATGAGTTGCGGAAAACCTACAACAGGCGACTGACTTATGCTCTAGTTACGATGCTATTGATTTGCCTGTTGATGTTGGTCATTTCAGTCATCGCCAATTCAGCCGGTAAAGAGAAGACAGAGGTGATGGTGCAAGACATGAGCCTTGAAAACATGAAGACAGAGGAGAAAAAGCCCGAGCCGCCACCTCCTCCGCCTCCACCCAAGCAGGAGCCACCCAAAGTGGAAATTACCAAGTTCACCCCACCCAAGATTGTAAAGGATGAGGAAGTAAAACCTGATGAAGAGATCAAGGAAGTGGAGAAACTGGAAGATACCAAGATTGGTACCATCAATCAAGAAGGTGTGAAAGACGATGGTCTGGTAGCGCCCCCCGTTGAAAAAGGCACCGGTGTGGTGGAAGCGCCAAAAGTGGAAGAAGATTACGACAAGGTATTTACTGTTGTACAGATACCTGCAGAGTTCCCCGGTGGATTGTCGGGCTGGACCCGTTACCTGGAAAGAAACCTCAACAGAGATATTCCTGTTGAAAATGGTGCACCTCCCGGACGTTACACTGTGATTGTTGCTTTCACTGTTTCAAAAACCGGTGCCATCAGCGATGTACAAGCAGAGAACGATCCCGGATATGGTACCAAGGCCGAAGCCATTCGTGTAATTACGAGAGGGCCATCCTGGAAGCCTGCCGTTCAGAATGGTAGAAACGTAATCTACCGCCACAAGCAGAGCATCACATTTGTGGTATCTGAAGAGTAATCTTCCCTTTTACACGACTAACATTTTTTACATCAGGCCGTCTCAAATTCTAGAGACGGCTTTTTTTATGCGCATCTCTGATGTAGGAGATTTTCATCTACACGGATATTGGCCCCCCTGTAACAATAAGACCACCATATATTTTTACACAATCATGAGCCAAACTGACTTCACTTATTTTATCTCTTTTTCATAGAACTAATAAGAGATATTTTTTATGGAATCAGCTATTCACTTGCATCATATTAATAGAAGTATTTTTTACTGAAAGCTGCTGCAGCCAAGCTTTTCAGCCGATAGAAGTTCATTATTAGTTCATCTAAACTCTATTGTATGAAAACGAAGCAACCCATTTCTACAGACTGGCTCGATCTTTTGTTTCAGCACCGCAATCAATTGTATGGTGCCTATGAACTCAGGCGAAATTACCCGCGCAGACTCAAAGCAGCACTATTTTGGATGCTTGCTCTTTGTGGGGTATTCATTGCTCTATCATCTCTTGCCGGAAAGGATAAAAAGACTCCGGATCAATCGGCAGGGGTAATAATTACCCTAGATCCCTATTTAGATCCACCTCCGCCGCCAAAACCACCTCCACCGGTTGACCCGATTAGCCATGTAAGACAGGAGATTTTTGTTGAGCCACTTATTGTCCCTGATCATAAAGTGCCTACCGACGAAGAAATTCCTCCTATGGAAGTGCTTTCAGTGTCAGCTATTGGAACGGTCCGAATCGAAGGAGAGGAGTCAACAGGTATTGTTGAGCCGACTACCGGTACTTCGGTTCCAACGGGTACACCCCACCAGGATACCCCGGAGGAAAAACAATTTATATCTGTTCAGATACCTGCGGAGTTTCCGGGAGGCACTACTGCCTGGGCCAGATACCTCGAGAGAAATCTCAACCAAAATATTCCTCTCCAGGAAGGCGCACCACCCGGACGTTACACGGTAATCGTTGCTTTCACAGTTTCTTCAACCGGCGCTATCAGCGATGTACAGGCAGAGAACGATCCCGGTTATGGTACCAGGGCGGAGGCCATCCGAGTAATTACGAAAGGGCCATCCTGGAAGCCCGCTGTTCAGAACGGACGAAACGTAATTTACCGCCACAAGCAGAGCATCACATTTGTGGTATCTGAAGAGTGATCTTCCCTTTTACACGAACAACTCTTTTAATCCGCCTCCGGCGGATTTTTTGTGGGTATCCAACTATGAGAAGCTGGGCGGCAGGGTATTCTTCCGGTTTCAAGCGGGATTGTGGTAATTTTGCCTTTCATTTCTTTATATGAACGAGGCAATCAGGGGTTGGGATGATACCATTGTAGCGCTGGCGACACCGCCCGGCATGGGTGCTATTGCCGTTGTTCGGGTGAGCGGAAAAAATGCCATCGCTACTGTCGATCGACTTTTTCCCTCTAAAGATCTTTCCGCCCAGCCGGGGCGCTCCTTGCACATAGGTATGATGTATGATCAGGATCAACCTATTGATGAGGTGGTTATCAGTCTATATCGCTCACCTGCTTCATATACCGGAGAAGATCTGGTTGAAATTAGTTGTCATGGATCACCTTACATTCAACAACAGATCATTCGTCTGATTCAACAACAGGGTGTTCGCCTGGCACGTGCCGGTGAATTTACACAACGAGCTTTTCTGAATGGTAAGATGGATTTGGCCCAGGCCGAGGCAGTAGCGGATTTGATTGCCAGCAATACAGAAAGCAGCCGCAAGGCAGCCCTACATACCATGAAGGGCGGATTTTCTCAGGAATTAAAAGAGTTGAGAGAACAACTCATTCAATTCTCGGCACTCATCGAACTGGAACTCGATTTTTCTCAGGAAGATGTGGCTTTTGCAGACCGTACACAACTCAAACATCTTATTGATCAGTTGCAGTCCACCACTTCCCGTTTACTCGATTCCTTCCGCTTGGGCAATGCCATCCGGCAAGGAGTATCGATCGCCATCATTGGGAAACCCAATGCAGGCAAGAGTACCTTGCTCAATGCACTTCTAAATGAAAACAGGGCATTGGTAAGCGATGTAGCAGGCACCACCCGTGATACTGTAGAGGAGGTGCTGAATATCAGGGGTATTCTATTCCGGTTGATAGATACGGCAGGTATTCGTTTCAACACGGAGGATGTAATTGAACAGATGGGTGTAGAGAAGAGCCTGGAAAAAATGCGCACAGCGCAGTTGGTGGTGTACCTGATGGATGTACAACAGTTTACGCAGGAGATGCTAAGAGAGACCATTGCGATACTGGAAAAAGAGAGAGTACCTTATCTGATTGTACTCAATAAGATTGATGTTCTGTCTCCTCAACAAAGAGAAGTCTTACCACAAGGTGAAAACATACTGCAATTGTCTGCCAAGGACAAGCAGGGCTTGGTTGCTTTGAAGGATGCGATCTTTTTGTGTACGGTGGAAGGCGATCTCTTGGGTGAAGCCACTATTGTTACCAATGAACGACATGTGGAAGCACTGCGACAATTGCAACAGGCACTGCAGGAAGTAGCCCAGGGTTTGCAAAACGGAATTCCCGGAGATTTGCTGGCCCTGGATATCCGCAGTTGCCTGCATCATTTAGGCAGCATTACCGGCACCATTGCACATGATGAGCAATTGGAGTATATCTTTTCCAAATTCTGTATTGGCAAATAAAGTCATCCATTATATAATTTAATATTTTGAAACCAACTAAACAACATATTCAAGACCACGCTTTAAAGCTTTTTAATCAAAAAGGGTTTGTAAATGTGCGTTTACAGCATATCGCTGATGCCGCTTTTGTAAGTGTTGGGCATTTAGCCTATCATTTTAAAACAAAGGACGATATTATTAAAAATTTATATGAAGAGTTAAGAATAAAGCAAATTAATTTACTAAATGAATTTAGGGTTGTTCCCTTATTTGAAGATATAAACAGGTATCTTATTGCCACTTTTCAGTTACAAACGAAGTATATTTTTTTTTATGTAGATACACTAGAGGTTTTAAGAGCACATCCTGAAATTTATGATAAGCACTCTTTTCATATCCAATGGCAACTAACACAATTAAAAATTATGCTTAATTTTAATTGTGCAAGGGGTTCTTTACACACACTTTCAGAACAAGAACAGCAACAACTAGCATGGCAATTACGTTCTTTTATTGACATGTGGCCATATATAAAAAAAATAGAGTCAAATAGCAAGCCATCTATTTCAAATTTTTTAAGTGATATTTGGCATATACTCAACCCTTATTTTACTGATACAGGACGAAATGAATTCTATCAATTAAGCATTACTAAAGAATAATTTTACTTTTGTTCAAAGGATTTACTATTTTTAAATAGTAAATTGTATGAAGTGAATCATGATTTTAATATAAATGCTGATGCCTACTCTGCTATGCTAAATTACTTAGATAAATTATCTGCATTAGAAAAAGTTGGTACAGAGAAGGATTCAGTTTTTATTAAACAAGACTATTGGCTTCAAGATACGGCAGTAGTTGAAAATATAGAGCATCGTAAAGGTGAATGGGATATTAATTTAGTATTTGCACATTGTTTATTTCCTTTAAAATTAATTAAACGAAAAATTACAACCTATGCCTGCCCCAAAAAAGCTGTTTTAGCCGCACATTTTATGCGAAGGCAAGCAGCAAAAGATCAACGAGGCACTCTGCAATTAAAACTATCACTTTTTGTAACAAATTATAATTAATTCATGCCTACTAAAGAGTTAATAATAGAACAAAGTAAAATTCTTTTTTTTGAACAAGGTATTGCTAATACTCGTTTACAGCAAATTGCCGATGCGTCAAGTATTAGTGTTGGCAATCTTGCATATCATTTCAAAAATAAAGAAGCAATAGTACAGGCAGTTTATGAAAATCTTTTTGAAGAATTGGCTGAAATCTTATCGCATTATATTATGCAAACTGGTTTTAATGGATTTGATAAACAGTTTTCAGATTTGTACAATTTTTTTACAAAAAATCAATTTACATATAATAATCAGTGGGAAATCGAAAGAAATCACCCCCATATTCAAGCAAAGTGGCTTTCAATAAATAGAAAAGTATTACAACAATTGTGTCAAAGATTAAATTTTTGTCTGAAAAATGAACTTATTAAACCAGAGGCTTCAAAGGGGCAATATGATAGACTGCTTCAAAATGTTTTAATTATCATTAATAATTGGATTCCTCAACAAATTCTCCAGCGCAAACCAATCTCGGAAAACCTCTATAAAAAAAGCCTATGGGTTCTATTCTATCCAATTTTCACCTTGAAGGGAAATGCCGAATTCACTAAGACAATTCTATTAAGTTGATTTATTTAGAAATTTTTTTTGGAAATTAGAAAAAAGTTTCTACCTTTAGAAAATATTTTCTAAATAAACTTTAATACGATTGCATATGGCTAATGTACTCTGGTTACAAGGCGGTGCTTGCAGTGGCAACACCATGTCTTTTTTAAATGCCGAGGAGCCCACTGTTGTGGATCTTATAGTTGACTTTGGCGTTAACATTCTTTGGCACCCTTCGATTGGGCTCGAAATTGGACATCAGGTAGAACACCTGATGAAAGATATTCTTGCAGGAAAAGTTCAAATGGACATTTTAGTGTATGAAGGTTCTATTATAGAAGGACCAAATGGTACGGGTACCATGAACTATTTTTGCGACCGACCAATGAAGGATTGGATAAAAGAACTTTCTGCTGTGGCAGGTTATGTAGTGGCTATTGGTGATTGTGCTACCTGGGGCGGTATTCCTGCCGTGCCGCCAAATCCAAGTGAAAGTACAGGTATGCAATTTCACAAAAAACAATTGGGAGGTTTCCTTGGTGCAAGTTATAAATCAAAAGGTGGATTACCAGTTATTAATATTCCTGGATGCCCTGCACACCCCGATTGGATTACTCAAATACTAGTGGCCATAGCTACTGGTCGTATTGGCGATGTTCAGGTAGACGAATTTCATCGCCCCAAAACTTTCTTTACCGATTTTGTACAAACAGGTTGTACCAATGTTGTAAACTTTGCTCAAAAAGTAAATGGCGGTTTTGGTAAAAGGGGTAATGGTTGTTTGTTTTATGAAGTAGGTTGTAGAGGCCCAATGACAAGGGCAAGCTGTAACCGAATTTTGTGGAATAGGCAATCTAGCAAAACTAGAGCAAATCATCCTTGTCTTGGTTGTACTGAACCTGGTTTTCCACACAATGACCTTGTAAAAGGTTCTGTATTTAAAACCATGAAGTATCTTGGTTTTATGCCAAAAGAAGCTCCTGCTGGTGAATCAGCATTAGGCTACTTTTTGAAAGCCTCAATAGAGAAAGCATGGCCTGCTAATACAAAACACATGGAAGGAAGTAAATAAAACCAATTACAAACAAAACAAAATTAAAATGTCAACAGTAAAAGAGTTAAATATATCACCAGTTGGTCGTGTAGAAGGCGACCTTGATGTAAAAGTATATATCGAAAACGGCGTCGTTACAAGGGCACATACGCAGGCCGCTATGTTTCGTGGATTTGAACAAATAATGCAGGGTAAAGACCCTCAAAGCGGATTAATTGTTACCCCTCGTATTTGTGGAATTTGTGGAGGTTCACATTTATATTGTGCTTCGTCCGCTTTGGATACTGCCATGGGTACAAAATTACCTCCAAATGCACTCCTTTTAAGAGCATTAGGTCAGGCGACTGAAACTATACAAAGTATTCCTCGGTGGTTTTATGCAATTTATGCAACAGACATGGCCAACAAGAAGTTTGCAAATAAACCATTGTATGCCGAAGTTGTAAAACGCTTTGCTGCCTACGTAGGTACGTCGTTCCAATCTGGTGTAACTGCCAGCGGTTTACCAGTACAAGTGTATGCGTTGTTTGGCGGACAATGGCCACATAGTAGCTATATGGTTCCTGGTGGTGTAATGTGTGCTCCAACGCTAAAAGACATTACAAGAGCACATGCTATTATGAACCAATTTAAAAATGATTGGTTAGAAACAACATGGTTAGGCTGCTCTATAGAAAGATATCGTAAAGTTCAATCTTGGGATGATTTAATGGCATGGGTTGATGAAAACGAAAGCCAACGTAATAGCGACCTTGGTTTATTCATTAGAGCCTCATTAGAATTTGGATTAGATAAATTTGGGCAAGGCTGCGGTAACTATGTTGCTTACGGCACTTACTTACACAAAGACAAATACAATAATCCTACTGTTGCAGGAAGAAATGATGCATTGATAAGCCCGGCTGGCTTCTACAATAGTCACACTAAACAGTACAGCGATTTTGATCATATGAAGATCAAAGAGCATGTAAGCCATAGCTGGTATCAAGATCATAAAGCAGCACACCCATGGGACGAACCTATTCCAACCCCGGTAGTATCCCAAAACTTAGAGAATTCCGATTTCAACGGAAAATATAGCTGGGCAAAAGCTCCCCGGTATAGTGACCTTGCTGCTGAAGCAGGCCCACTTAGTCGTTGCTTAATGTATGCTAAGCCAAATCTTTTACCGCATCAAACAAAAGATTATTTGATAAAAGACGCTTTCGATAAAATTGGCCCTAGCGTTTTCTTAAGAACACTTGCCAGGCTTCACGAAGCTCCTATACTTTATCAAAATATTGATCAATGGCTCCGTGAAATTGATCTTGATGGCGAGTTTTATATTAAGCCTGAAGAAAAAGACGGTAAAGGCTTTGGTGCAACAGAAGCTGCACGTGGTGCATTGGCACATTGGATTGAAATTGAAAATGGAGTTATCAAAAACTATCAGGTAATGGCCCCTACCACCTGGAATGTAGGTCCTAATGATGATGGAGGAAAGTCTGGACCTATTGAAGCTGCTTTAGAAGGTATTGAAATTGAAGATCCGAACGATCCGGTAGAGGTAGGTATGGTGGCTCGTTCATTTGATAGTTGCTTGGTTTGTACTGTTCACGCTCATGATGCAAAAACAGGAAAAGAAATAACCAAATTCAAACTGTAGTTTTTGCGTTTTTGTAAATTTGCTGAGGCTTTCTCCATCTGCGAGAAAGCCTCTTTTTATTTAGCTAAAAATTCAATTGGAGTTATTGTCTTCTATGCTTATTAACCTTAGCTAACTATATTTAGTTCGCTTATTATTAAAAAGCCTCCTGCACTTACCCCTTAAAAAGTTTTTTAGATATAAAAGTAAGCATTAGAAAAAGTTTTCTAATTTATTACGCATCAATAAAGATACAATAACCTATACTTGCTAAATGGAAATTGAAAAAACTAAAACTGCTATCATGGGCTTTGGCAATCCTTGCCGCAGCGATGATGCAGTAGGTATTTATGTGATTGAAGAATTGAAAAAAGCTTTGCCAAATGACACCAACATTACCCTTTTTGATATGGGTACAAGTGCATTTGAAGTGTTGTTTAATCTAAAAGGCCATCAGAGAATAATTATTATTGACGCTGTTGTCAATTCAGGTGAAAATGATGGCGCTATTTTCAAATTACCCGCTTCGGAAATTAATGCGATAGTTCAAGATGACCCAATGGTTTTTTTACATAGCCTTAAATGGGACCAGGCATTAAGTTATGCAAAAAAAATGTTGAGAGAAGAATATCCAGAAGATATTTCGGTGTATTTGGTTGCTGTAACTGATACCCGATTGGAGATGAAGATGAGTGAGGTTGTGAGAGAGGCTGGAAATAAAGTTGTACAACATATTACAGATGATTTAAAATTGTCTGTACCTGCAAATGCTATTATATGATAACACTAAGTAACGGACATATTATTATTGATCAGCAGTTGGCAACTACATTACTTGAAGCAGAAAATAATAAAATTGCGTGGGTCTATTATGCCGAAAAAAATTTGATGATGCTAGCTTCGCATAAAGATGATTTATTTAAATCAATACATAAAGTAAGTGTGAGTATTCTAAAATTAAAAAATGGGCAAGGTGACAGAAGTTTTTCACTACAAGAGCTTTTAATAGATAAAGAATTGAACGATACTGACAGAGTTCTGAAATATATAGCAGATGAAAAAATGAGAATAGTAACAGTTTACTTTTAAAATATGTATGGAGGCTTGCATAATATCGTATTTACAGACTATACCGGAAGCAATGCCGACGTAAAGTTTTTAAGCCAGGACGAGTGGTTGAAGAATTCGGCAGTAATAACAAATGTATTTACCATCAATGGTGAATGGCGTATTGCTATAAATTTTGTGTGGGTGGAAAATAGGTTTAGAATTTTATCCCGAAGTATCCCTGAAAAATTTAATAACGAAACGAAGGCGACAGTATTTGCTAACATGTATAAACGAACAGCCCAAAAAGATAAAAGAGGCGTATTAATAATTTACCAAAATGATTTTAATTTCAACTTCAACTAGCCTCTTGCCTGAAGTGCAAGCAGCAATTAATAGTGAATACAGATTAAATGAATTAGTATCAGTTACTGATGAGGTAACAACTAAGGCAGATATTGTAGTAAATGAAGATATTACAATAAGCCCGGTTTGGAATAATAGTTTACCACCGGTTTTATTTCGTAAACAGCAAACCACAACTGAGGCTATCAAAGGGTTTGCCTATGCCAGATTAGGAAATACTGAAAAAGCAAAAACATATTTTGCAGATAACTCTTCCGTATTTACAGTATTGAATCTAATTGATTACCTGCGAAATGGGACACCCATCAGTAGTGAACAAATAACAATTACCGATGATTACCATTCTATCCACAATAGAGCAATCGTCTACCATTATGGAAATATTGAAGTAGAAAAAAGTGTACATCATGTCATTAATTTTTATGACGAACTGCTTAACACAACAGGAGATAATTTTTTCAAATCTTTTTCGGCAAGGCAGTTTGCATTATTACTTTTAGATTTAGGTAGACCGGACTATGCTATAGATGTTGCCATGTCTTTTGTTAATCAAGGTGCAGGAGAAACTGCAGATATTTTTTTAAATTCAGTTATTTGTAATGCACAATTACAAAAACTACAACCACCTTACGAAGGCGAAGCTTTTGAAACCCTCAAGAATAATCTTTGGCAATGCCTTCAATTTTTTGAAAAGCACAATTACGATATTGAAGCTGCTGAAACCTATTCCGACGCAACGCATATTGCTTTGTTGAGTAAAAGTTATAGCGAAGCATTGGGGTATATCTCAAAAGCAATTGATATTTATACCAAAAATGAATTGGTGGAAATGGCAGCACAAGCTCAATTAAAAAAAGGGCAGCTTTTGCAAACATGGGCACAACATGATAATCCTCAATTTTATCGAAGTGCGGTACAGGCCTATCAAGAAGCTTTGAAAGTTTTTACAAGAGAAGATACTCCCGAAATATTTGCTGACATACACCATCAATTGGGAATCATCTATGCAGATATTCCGGATGAAGTTAAGAAAAAAGGTATTTGGGCATCAGTAGCAGTTTCCTCATTTAATGAAGCATTAAGCTATTACAACAAAGTAGATGCTCCTCATGAATTTGCAAGAATTTGTAATAATATGGGTTTGGCTTATACCAAATTTCCCAATGCATTGAAGAGTGATAATTATGATAAAGCACTGGCCTGGTATAGAGAGGCCCTCGATGTATTTACATCAACACGTTATCCGGCTGAAAGAAGTGCTACATTATTAAATTATTTAGATGCTAGTTGGTTTGTTGGAAATGATAATGAAATGAGAATAGAAGAAATGAATAAAATGGCTAATGAAATTTTATCTACTTGTACAGACGAAACAATTTTAGTACAGGCAAAAACTCATTTGCAAAAATTACAAGAATTAAAGTACTCATTAAATTCCATTGGATAGCTATGCACGAAATTTCTTTAGTACGAAATATTTTTAATACTCTTGAAGCAGAGTTTCCTGACAAAATGCAGGATATTAGAGGAATTTATTTAACTGTAGGTTTATTGAGTAATGTGCAGCCAATATTGATGCAAAATGCTTTTGAAGCGGTGTTGGAAGACGAACCGAAGTACAAGCGAACGAGCTTGCATGTAAACGTTCTGCCCATAAAAATACATTGCTTGAAATGTAATACAGAAACTATAGTAGAGCAATACAAATTCATTTGTGCTCAATGTGGTACACCGAGTCGAAACGTAATACAGGGAGAGGAATTGTTAATTAATAAAGTGGAATTTGAAAATGTTTAAAAATATTATTAAATAAAAATTTAAATTAAAAAAATAAAAATGGTACAACCAAAAAGTAATAGAGCACCCGTAGGCAGTGTACAGTGCGAAAACACTACCCTCAATTTGCTAAAAGCAAATGATTTTGTTGCAAAAGCTATTAGAGAAAAATTAGCTCCACACAAAATCTTAGTCTTAAATATTTGTTCTTCGCCTGGTAGCGGTAAAACCACCTTACTACAGGAAACAGGCAAACGCCTCAAAGACAAACTGAAAATAGGTGTTTTAGTGGGTGATCCCGAAACCGAAAGAGATGCCATTCGTATAAGGGAAGCAGGCATTGACTGCCTACAAATTGTAACAGGCGGCATGTGCCATATAGAAGCACAAATGATTTTACAAGCACTTGACCATTTCGATTACGAAGGACTGGATATTTTATTCATAGAAAATGTGGGAAATTTAGTTTGTCCTGCGGCATTTGATTTAGGAGAAGATTACCGGGTTACGGTTATTGCAAGCACCGAAGGCGATGACAAGCCTAAGAAATACCCTCGAATGTTTTTAACAAGCGAATTAATGTTAGTAAGTAAAGCAGACTTACTGCCTTATGTGCCATTTAGTGTTGATGCTGTAAGCAAAGATGCCAGAGAAATTAACCCGAATTTAGAAGTGATTGCTATGAGTAGCTTAAATGGTGAGGGTGTCGAAGAATGGTGCAATTGGTTGGAACAAAAGGTACAAGAAAAAATTAATACAGCTAACTAAATTTATAAATCAAAAAAAAAATGAAAAAAATATTTATTCTATTGCTATGTGTGTTTGTCGGTTCAAACTTAATAGCACAAGATAAGGTATCAGGTAAAATATATAACTTAGATACAAAAGAAGCGATTCCGGGAGCAACCATACAAGTGAAGGGAACTAATAAATTAATTAGTAGTGATGTAAATGGATATTTTTCGTTAACATTAAAAAAAGGAGATTCACTATTGGTAAGTGCAATAGGCTTTTTAACTACCGAAAAGATATTATCTTCAAATACTACACTAAACATAGGACTACAGCCATCTATAAAAGAATTAGATGCATTGATAGTTACAGCAAGTAGAACCGTTCAAAGAAGAGGTGATGCACCTTTAGCCATTACTAAAATTTCACAAAAAATAATTCAAGAAACTAAGCCAAGAGACCTTGTTGAATTACTTAACAAAGTACCTGGTGTAGTAATGACTAACTTAGGAAATGAACAACATAGTATGAGTATACGCCAACCAATGGGTAATACACAAGCATACCATCTGTATTTAGAAGATGGTATTGCAATACGTACCATGGGTGTATTCAATCACAATGCATTAATTGAAATTAATATTCCATCTGTACAAAATATTGAAGTTGTAAAAGGTCCTGCTTCTTCTATTTATGGCCCGGAAGCAATTGGCGGTTCTATCAACTTTATTACTTTAAAACCAACAGCACTTACTACTGTAAATGGTGGAATACAGGTAGATAATTATGGTTTTCGAAGGTATAATGTTTCTGCCACGGGCAGTTTATCAAAAAAATTCGGCTATGCATTCAATATAAATAAAACACAACAACGTAATGGATGGCAAACCAATACTGATTTTGATAAACTGGCTTTTACTGCAAGAGTGGATTATAAAATTTCTCCAAAGACATTATTGTGGACATCTTTTACCAACATTGATTATGAGACACAGGCCAGCGGAAGTGTAGATAGTATTGCATTTTATAGCAGAAAATATCCAAGTTCTACCGGGTTTACTTACCGTAAAGTATATGCAAAAAGACTGCGTACAACACTGGAACATAAGTGGAATGAGCGTAATACAAGCATAATAAGCTTTTTCTACAGAGACAATGCAATATTACAGAGTGCTAATCATACTATCCGTTGGACGGTTGGTAGAGATTCAGCAGAAACAGAATCAAACGATTCCAGATTTAAAAGTTATGGTATCGTGGCTCAGCATAACAGTTCATTTAAATTCTTAAACACAAAACTATTAGCAGGTATTAGTGCAGATTTTTCGCCGCATCGTTTTTTTTCTAATCCTATGATTTTAAATGCTATTCTTCGGCCCGGCGGCTTATCTGTAGAACAGTACACGATAAGAAGCAATCCCACGAATGTATTTATTACTAATTATGATTCAGATATAAAAAGTATTGGTGCCTGGTTGCAAACCGAGTTTACTCCTTTTAAAAATCTAAGGGCTACTGCTGGCTTACGTTACGACCATTTTGCATACGATTACAATCGGTTACCAACAAGAACGCAGCCACTTACAGCAGCCGGTTCTCGTGCTTATGATAAATTAACTCCCCGTATTGGTGCCACATACAGCATTGATAAAAATAAAGCAGTTTACGCTAACTTCTCTAAAGGGTTTGTGCAGGCTAATCTGTCACAATTATTTAACCCCTTAAATCCGCAAGGTTTGGAATTGCAACCAGCAAGCTTTACGAATTTTGAGGTAGGTGGTTGGGTATCACTTATTAAAAACAAATTATTTATTGATGTAAGTGTATATGAATTAAGGGGACAAAATGAAGTTATCAGTATTCGCCAACCTGATGGAAGCAATTTACCTACTTCGGTAGGTGAAACATTACACCGGGGTATTGAGTATGGAATTAATTATAATCCATCAGCACAAGTAAGCGTTAGATTAAGTGCTACAAATGCATTACATCGTTTTGAGGAGTTTGAAATAAGCAGAAGAGCAACTGATGCTATAAAAAATGTAAATGGGAAAATAATGCCATCATCCCCAAACTTTATTGCAAATGCAGAAATCACTTACCGACCAAAATGGCTTAAAGGCTTTCGTATTGCTGCTGAGTGGCAACGTATGAGTGAATGGTATCAAAACCAAATTAACACCTTGAAGTATAGTGATAAGACATTTTTGGGATTAAGAGGTATTTCCCTATTGAATCTGCGTACAGGCTATACTTATAAAGGAGTTGAGCTTTTTGTAAACATATACAATGTTACGGATGAGCTTTACGCCAATACCGCTGCAAGAGGTAATAATTCAACTGACAGAAGCACATTTAATGCAGGTGCACCTCGCATTTTTAATTTTGGAATACAATATAGTTTTACAGCAAAAAAATAATGAACAGAGCCTGCTTTGCAAAAAGGAGGCTTTAATTTTTTTAATGATGATACAGGCAAAAGCATTAAGCAAATCATATAAATCTAACAATGCATTACAAGCCCTAGATTTACAAATTAACGAAGGAACTATCTATGCCCTGTTGGGTGCAAATGGAGCAGGCAAAAGTACTACCGTTAATTTATTCATGGGTTTTATTGAACCTACAGCGGGTGAGGCAAGTATTAACAATATTAAGGTTAGCAACGGCGGCGCTGCCACCAAGCCCTATATAGCATATATACCAGAAAATGTAATGCTCTATCAACATTTAACTGGATTGCAAAATCTTGGTTTTTTTAGTGGCTTAAATGGAAAAAAATATTCAACAGAACAATTGATTCAATTACTAAACCGTGCTGGGTTACAGGCTAGTGCCCACAAGCAAAACGTAGGAAGCTACAGTAAAGGTATGCGACAAAAAGTGGGCATTGCATTGGCATTAGCAAAACAGGCCAAAGCTTTATTTTTAGATGAACCCACTTCAGGGCTAGACCCATTGGCAAGTAATGAATTCTCTTCTATACTTCATTCATTAAAAAAAGAAGGTGTGGCAATATTAATGGTGACGCATGATTTATTCAGGGCAAAAGAAACAGCAGATGTAATTGGTATCATGAAAGAGGGAAGATTGGTAAAAGAAGTGTATGCCAACACGATTACCGCAACAGGGTTGGAAGACTTGTATGTAAGCATCAGTAAATTATAACGGCCAAAATAATTGACATGATTAAAAATATCATTGAAAAAGAATGGCTGGAATATAAACAGGACAAAAAGCTTTACTGGATTATCGGCAGCTTATACCTGTTATTTATTATTGCATTAATTAGTGGTGCAAACTACTATACATCTGTAACAAAACAAAGTAGTATTGCACAAAAAGCATCTTACGAGCAATGGTTACGTCAAGGTAAAAAAAATCCTCACAGTGCTGCTCACTATGGATTTTACGCATACAAGCCATTATCTGCACTTGCTATTATTGATAAAGGCATGGAAAATTATCTTGGCCAAGCTGTATGGTTAGAGGCTCACAATCAAAATGAAGTAAAAGAAAGAGATGCTACCGATGCCGGAAGTATTGTACGTTTTGGAAATTTGAATGTGGCTTTTATATTCGTTGTGCTTTTGCCACTTGCGATTATCTTGCTTGGCTTTAACATATTTAGTAAAGAAAGAGAATGGGGTACATTGCCGTTGTTATTGAGCTCTTCTACATCGGCTAAAGCAATATTAAAAAGTAAAGCCCTTGCTTTTTACCAGTTGGTAGTATTGACTTTTTTACCGATGCTGGTTATTGCAGCCATTGCCATTTTATATGTAGCTGGTGCAGGTGAAATTGTAAAAGTTCTACCCCATTTTATATTCTTGAGTGTATTTCTATTAATGTATTATGCAGTTTGGGTATTGTTATCGCTTTATATTTCTAGCCTTGTAAAACAATCTGCTGTTTCGCTAGTTGGGTTGTTAGCCTTTTGGTTATTTGGTACTTTTCTATTACCCAGGGTTGGTGGCATCGTTGCCAAAGCTATTTATCCCACTCCGTCTTCATTTAGCTTTTCTAATAATATAAGGTTAGATAATGAATTAGGAATTGACCGCAACTCCCCTGCATCACTCAGGCAAAAACTCTTTGAAGATTCACTCTTGAAAAAATATGCGGTGGATAGCTTAACAAAATTACCACTTAATATTCGAGGGCTTAATTTAGAAAGAGGAGAAGAATATGGCTACTTGATTTTTGAAAAGAATTACGGAGGACTGGAAAACACCTATAGAAAACAAGATGCAGTCATGAACGCATTAAATATATTTTCTCCTGTGCAAAGTATGCGTAGTATAAGCGCTGGTTTTAGTGGAACTGATATTAATAAGCAAAGCCACTTTGCAGCATTAGCAGAAAACCATCGTCGTTTAATAGCACAAACCATGAACGACGATATTGCTGCAAATAGTGTTGGTATAGCCAACTATGAAGTAGATGCCAACTTCTGGAAAAAAATACCACCCTTTCAATACAAAGAAGCGTCATTTGTAGCTGTTACACAATTTCAATTATTTCCGCTTATAAGTATTCTGGTTTGGCTTTGCTGTCTTATTATTTTATTGCAAAAAAGAGCTGTTTCAATTAAAGGGGTATAAAATTTTATACTATGTTTTTATTTATTTTAAAATATGAATGCTTATCACTAAAAGCAAATAGGTTATTGACTTTGCTTGCTGTAATTACCAGTTTGTTGTTTTTATTTGCATTTTATGATGGGTATAAGCGTATAACTTTTCAACATCAAACAATAAATGAAATTCAAGAACAGGAAAAAGCTGATTTTAAAAAGTATAGAGGACAAATAGCTTCTGCAAAACCAGGGCAACATTTTGATGGTGGTCATTTTGGCGACCCAACCAATCCTTTTTATTTTGGCAATCGGATGGGAGCAAAATATGCCGTATTACCTCCTGCACCACTTTCAATTATAGCGTCAGGTCAAAGTGATATTTATCCATATTATTTTAAAGTAACACTGTCTAAAAAACAAGCTTTATATCATAGTGAAGAATTAGAAAATCCGAGAGTACTCTTTAACGGAAGGTTCGATGTTTCATTTGTAGTTATTTTCTTATTGCCGCTGCTTATTATTGCATTTACGTATAGTGTTTATTCGTCAGAAAAAGAAAATGGTACATTGCTTTTATTGATGGCTCAAAACTATTCAGTAAAAAAAATTATAGCCTACCGTTTCGTAACACGCTACCTGCTTTTTGTTTGTTTTGTGTCTGTTTGCCTTTTAGCTGGCTTGTTGTGCTTTAGTGCACATTCGTTTGATTCTTTTAGAAACGTTGTAACGGTATTTGGTTCAATTTGGTTGTACGCTGCTTTTTGGTTTTCTGTCGCATATTTTATAAATAGCTTACAAAAAAGTTCAGGGTTTGCTGCATCTGCACTTACAGGAATATGGTTATTACTGCTACTAATTATCCCAACTGTAATAAGCAGCCTAATTGATATGGTACACCCAATGCCTTCAAAACTTGACTTAATTACAAAAACAAGAAATGTAAGTGACAGTATTGCTCAGAATAAAAATATTATAAATCGCTTTTTAGAAGAGCATCCGGAATTTAAACCAGCCAATACCGACCCCAACGATAAAAATCCCATTAGATTGCGAAGCCGTATTGAAGTAGAAACGGCTATGGAGAAAGAAGTAGCAGACTATGTAGCCACAGCCGCTAAAAGAGAAGCGACTGTAAATCGTTATCGCTTTTTTTCTCCTGCAATTTTTTTACAACAAATACTCAATAAATCTGCTGGAACCGATGATGATAGATACAAAAAGTTTGACAAAGCCGTAGTATCTTATCAACAGCAATTTAGAAACTATTTTGAGCCTTTGGTTTATAGGCAAGAAAAATTTACAGTTACACACTTAGATGGAGTACCCAATTTTACAATAGCTAACGAAGCTACTTCCTCTATAAATACTAAAAACATAAAGACAGACTTTTTGTGGTTGATATTTTTAGTAGTATTGACTTTATTTGTAGCACAATTTAAAAAAGTAGCTAACCTTCACTAAACTATTGTGTAACTAATCAAAAAGCAATAATGTGTAAAAAATAACTAATGTAGTTGCAAAATCTTAAATCATATCATCTTCATGTTAAGGGCATTGTTCAGGGTGTTGGCTTTAGGCCAATGGCGTACAATTTTGCCATCGAAAATAACTTAAAAGGATATGTTTGTAATAGTGCTACGGGTCTACATTTCATTTTTAATACCACCGAAGATAATTGCAACAATATTATAGATGATTTTATTGACAAAGCACCAGTTTTGGCAAAAATTAATAGGGTGTATTTAAGTGAAATTGAATTTAGAGCCTATAATGATTTTACAATTACAGAAAGCAAAGTAAACGAACAGACCGACCTTGCCTTAACGCCAGATTTTGCCATGTGCCAAAATTGTAGAACTGAGCTGCACGACCCAGCAAATAGGCGATACCGGTATCCATTTATTACTTGTACTTGTTGTGGACCCAGGTATTCAATAACACGCCAATTACCGTACGATAGAATTAACACAGCTATGCACTCATTTAGTATGTGCAATGATTGTAAAAAAGAATATAACAGTGTTACAGATAGAAGATATTTTTCTCAAACCAATAGTTGTGCATCTTGTGGTATAACATTAAGTGCCTATAACAGCAATGCTGAAAAGATTTGCACTAGTAATGAACAATCGCTTTTGCTCATTCAGCAATATTTACAAGAAGGAAGAATTGTGGCTGTTAAAAACACAGGTGGCTTTTTATTGTTGTGCGATGCTACAAATGCTAATGCCATACAGCAATTGCGTAAGCGAAAACACAGACCATCAAAACCTTTTGCAGTATTGTGTGCAAATAGTGAAATGGCTAAAGAAGTAGCAGTGGTTAACAACAAATCAGCAGCTTTATTTGTCAATGAAATTGCACCTGTTCTTTTGCTAATCGCTAAAGAAAATATAGAAGAGAAAATAGCCTTTGATGAAATAGCACCATATTTGAAAACAGTTGGCCTATTATTACCCAATTCTCCTTTGCTTGAAATTATTAGTTGCGATTTTGCAAAACCTCTTATTTGTACCAGCGCTAATATTAGTGGCTCTCCCATTATCTATAATAATGAAGATGCCTTACAACATTTAAGTTCAATTGCTGATATTATTGTTACACATGATAGAGATATTCTTACACCACAGGACGATTCTGTAATAAGGGTTACGCCATTCTCTGCAACACAAATTATAAACAGACGAAGCAGGGGTTTAGCTCCAAATATTTTTATTGAAGCTGCTGGGGACAATTGTATTGCTTTTGGTGCCCTAATGAAAAGCAGTATTGCCATAAAGCAAAATTGCAATATATACGTAAGTCAATTTTTAGGAGATACATCCATGCTAGATAGTCAGCAGATGTTTGAGCAAACTTATAACCACTTGCTTAGTGCTATAAAACCCACGCCAACAGTAGTTTTAGCTGATAAACATCCCGACTATTTTAGTAGCCAGTTTGCAACAACTATTGCCGATAAACTCCATATTCCACTTTATCACATTCAACACCACAAAGCACATTTTGCCGCGGTTCTTGCAGATAATAATTTGATTGATACAAATGAATCTATACTTGGTGTAATATGGGATGGCACAGGCTTGGGTGATGATGGGAAAGTTTGGGGTGGCGAATTTTTTAAGTACAGTAATAACGCTATGCAACGGTGTTATTATTTTGATTATTTCCCTTTGTTACTGGGCGATAAAATGGCAAGAGAGCCAAGATTAAGTGCCCTTTGTGCAGCTTATGATGTTTTGGGAGCTGAAGAATTTTTAAAAGAGAAGTTTACCGAAGCTGAATGGAAGCTTTATCAATCAATGTTGGCAAAAGACACCTCCTTGCAGACCTCTTCAGTAGGTAGAATTTTTGATGCAGTAGCAAGTCTATTAGGTTTATGTGATAAGCAAAGTTTTGAAGGAGAAGCAGCAATGTTATTGGAATCCTTAGCCCAGAAATATTTAATGACGCATGGCTTAGATTTCAACGATAGTTATTTCTTGCAAGGAGCACATTATAACCGTTTACCTACTGCAACCATTTTTACAGGTGTATGCAGGGATTTGAGAAAAGGCAAAAGCAAGGATTTTATTGCAGCAAAATTTCATTACTCAATGGTGCAGTGTATTGAAAATATAGCAAGACATACTCAAACAAAAAATATTAGTTTTAGTGGTGGTGTTTTTCAAAATGGATTATTGGTAGATTTAATTCTCCATCATTTGAGTAAAGAGTTTAAGTTATACTTTCATAACCAACTTCCGCCGAATGATGAGAATATTTCGTTTGGACAATTAATGTATTGGTTAAAGAACGTTGACAATGTTCAGGGCTTGCTGAGTAAAGAACAAATCGTTGAAGAGTGCGACGCCAATGCAGTTGATAGTAGTAATGCAGCTGGTAACAAAAAATATTTACAACAATTAAAATAGCAACTATGTGTTTAGCAATTCCCGGTAAAATACAAAGTATAGAAACCATTCACAATGGTTTAGTAAAGATGGCTAAGGTTTCTTTTGGTGGTATCATTAAAGAAGCTTCGCTTGAAATGTTGCCTGACGCTGGTATAGGTGATTATGTACTGGTACACGTAGGTGTAGCCATTAGTAAAATAGATGAAGCCGAAGCTGCTAAGACGTTTGAATATCTTAAAGAAATTGGCGAGATAGATGAGTTGGTTGAACATTGTCAAATAGAAAAACCACAATAGTTATGAAATTTATGTCTGAATACAGAGATGCAGATACCGTAAAAAAGTATTTGGATGAACTGCATAAAATTACAACGCAGCATTGGACTATCATGGAAGTTTGTGGTGGTCAGACACACAGCTTAGTAAAGAATGGAATACTATCGCTGTTGCCGGAAAAAATAAATATGGTACATGGTCCAGGATGTCCTGTATGTGTTACGCCTTTGCATTTAATTGACAAGGCTGTCTATTTAGCAGAAGAAAAAAATGTAATGCTGTGTAGCTTTGGCGATATGTTGAGAGTACCCGGTAGTAAAAGAAGTTTATTAGAGGCAAAGGCGAACGGGGCTGATGTTAGAATTTTGTATTCGCCATTAGAGGCTGTTAAATTGGCTAAAGAAAATCCGACTAAAGAAGTAGTGTTTTTTGCTGTAGGTTTCGAAACCACTGCACCTGCTAATGCGTTGAGTGTTATCCACGCAGAAAGAGAAGGCGTTACAAACTACTCCATACTTACATCGCATGTTTTAGTGCCACCGGCTATTGAAGCGTTAGTAAATGATGAAACAAATATTGTGCAGGGCTTTTTGGCCGCCGGGCATGTTTGTACAATCATGGGTCTTGATGAATATTATCCCTTAGTTGAAGAATATAAATTACCAATTGTGGTTACTGGTTTTGAACCTGTTGATTTACTGCAAGGAATTACAATGCTCATTAAGCAATTAGAAAACGGTGAGCATAAATTAGAAAACCAGTATACCCGTGTTGTTCATCAAGACGGAAATCCCCATGCAAGAAAGGTGATAGAATCGGTTTTTGAAAATACCAACAGAGAATGGAGAGGCATTGGCGAAATCCCTAAAAGTGGATATGAAGTAAGCAGCAAGTATGCGGCATTTGATGCGAATAAGAAATTTAATATCGAATTAGCAAAAGCAAAAGAAAGTGAAGAGTGTATTGCAGGTGAAATTTTGCGAGGAATTAAAAAGCCCAATCAGTGTCCGCAATTTGGCAAGCGTTGCACACCACTAAATCCGTTGGGAGCACCAATGGTTAGTAGTGAAGGGGCTTGTGCCGCCTACTATCATTTTAGCAACATAGAAACATTAGCATAGATGAATGAGAATCCCAAAATAAAAATGCAGCTTAGTTGCCCCATGCCAAAGTTTGATTTTGATACCATCAACCTAGGGCATGGAAGCGGTGGTGTACTCACTCACAAGTTATTAAATAGTGGCGTATTTAATATACTGCAAAATGATTTGCTCAATGAAAAGCATGATGGAGCTATTTTTTCATTAACAGGAAAGTTAGCATTTAGTACAGATAGCTATGTTGTAAATCCTATCTTTTTCCCTGGTGGTGATATTGGAGAACTAGCAGTAAATGGAACAGTAAACGACTTAGCCATGTGTGGATCCATGGCAAAATATATCTCTTTGGCTTTCATCATTGAAGAAGGATTGCCAATGACCGATTTTTGGGAGATACTCAACAGTATAAAAACAACTGCAGATAAAGCAGGAGTACAAATAGTAACAGGTGATACTAAAGTAGTAGAAAAAGGGAAAGGCGATAAAATATTTATCAATACTTCGGGCATTGGTGTGGTGCATGAAAATGCCACAATTAATTTATTAAGCATACAAGCCGATGATGTAATTATTGTAAGTGGAAATATTGCCTCTCATGGCATTGCCATTATGAGCCAAAGGCAGGGGCTTGAATTTGAAACAGATATTGTGAGTGATACTTGTAATTTGAATTTTACTATTGAAAAATTATTAAACAAATTTGGTACAGATATTCACTTTTTAAGGGATGCTACCAGAGGCGGTGTAGCAAGTGTATTAAATGAAATAGCCAAAGATGGAAACTGCGGAATTGAAATTAAACAAAAAGATATTCCTGTGTTGGAGCAAGTTAATGGTGCTTGCGAAATGCTCGGCCTGGACCCTTTGTATGTTGCCAATGAAGGGGTTTTTATCATGGTTGTGCATAAAGATGTAACAGCCGATATTTTACAAGCATTGCAGCAAGATGAAAACGGCGTAAACGCAGCGATTATTGGCCAAGTTTCTAACGAACATAAAGGACAAGTAATATTACAAAGTAGCATAGGAGGTAAAAGAGTGGTTAATATGTTGCCGGGTGAGCAGTTACCAAGAATATGTTGAGTTGAAGAGTTGAACCATTAAGAAGTTAAGGGACATTAAGACTTCACTTTCCTTAACTTCTTAATGGTTTAAAAAATACTCAGTATACAAAATGCCTACCTTAACTCCTTAATGGTTCAAAATCCTTAATGGTTAAAAAATGACGAAGAAATCAGTAACACAACTCTCCTACAACATAGTCAACGCTGCCATTGCCGTGCATAAAGCACTTGGACCAGGTTTATTAGAAAGTGTTTATGAAAAATGTTTGAAATACGAATTAGAGAAAAGAGGTTTTGAAGTTAGGCAGCAAGTTGTTGTTCCAGTGTATTACGATTATTTAGAAATGGATACCGAATTAAAATTAGATTTATTGGTCGAAGATACCATTGTAGTAGAGCTAAAGGCAATTGAACATGTTTTGCCAGTACACGAAGCACAGTTAATGACCTATATGAAACTTTTAGAATTGCCACAAGGACTACTCATTAACTTTTATACAGATAACATCACTAAATCAATGAAGCCAATAGTAAATGAGTTTTTTAAAGAGTTGCCCAATGAATAGTCAATCAGATAAAATATATCAGTTATTAGCAGCTTTTAAAGGTGAAGAAAATAATCCTTTACTTGCTCCAAGAGGTGTTTGTTTTGTCAATGACACATTGGTAGTGAGCGATACAGGTCAAAACAGAATTTTTATTTGGCAGAATTTTCAGTTTGATGAATATCAACAGGCAGACGTAGTACTCGGTCAGGCCACAACAACCAATACCGAACGAAACGCAGGCGATAATTTATCAGCATCAACATTGCAATACCCATCAGGCATTTGGACAGATGGAAATAAACTGATTGCAGCAGATGCATGGAATCACAGGGTGTTAATTTGGCACAACTTGCCAACACAACATGGCCAGGCAGCAGATGTGGTAATAGGACAAAAAGATTTTATATCTAACTTACCGAATGTAGAGGGTTTATCCAAACCATGCTCGGCACAAAGCCTTTACTGGCCGTATGGTGTGTATAGCAATGGCACAGCCTTGTGGATAGCAGATACCGGCAACAGAAGAGTTTTATATTTCGACAAAATACCAACTACTAATTTTTGTGCAGCTGATAACTTAATAGGACAAGATACTTTTTTTGATAGAGATTTTGATAACAAAAATGCGGTATGGCCATACTCTGTAAAAATTAATAATGATGGAAGTATGCTAATTGCGGATACCCAGTTTTACAGGACACTTTATTGGAAGCAATGGGAGCATGCCTTGACGCAAAAGGCAGAACTAATTTTCGGGCAACCGGATTTAGATAGTAGTGGTCAAAACCAAACGCAATTAAAACCATCAGCACATACATTAAATTGGTGCTATGATGCCTGTTTTTTTAAAAAAGGCATTGCCATTGCTGACACAGGAAATAGTAGAATAGTGATACATAATAGTATTCCCTTAAAAAATAATATGCCGGCACAAGGTTTAATAGGGCAACAAAGTTTTGAAATAAATGGAGAAAGTTCTTTAAGCTTCACCACAAACATTAAAAATGAAATGTATTGGCCATTTGCTGTTAATGCATTTGAAGACACAATCATTATAGCCGACACAGGTAATCATCAAATCTTATTCTACAAATAATTATGATAAATTTTCCATTACTATTAACACTCTATGCCGGTTTTACACATGCCTTCGAAACAGACCATGTTTTGGCTGTAAGCAATATTGTTACCAAAAGAAATAGTACTATTAAAGCCATCAAAGATGGATTATATTGGGGCTTAGGGCATACATCCACTATTTTTATTATGGGCATAATTATTTTACTGATTAAAGTGAATGTGGAAGAGAAATATTTTAGTTGGTTTGAAGCTGGAGTTGGATTAATGCTGGTACTACTCGGCATATTTAGAATTAACCGTTGGAATTTGGAAAAAAAACTTAAACTGCATACCCATATACATCAACATGGTGATGGGCAGTCACATAAACATATACACTTACATACTGTTAACAAACAAAATCACCAACATTCATATTTTCCGGCATATAATATCGGTTTAGTACATGGTCTTGCAGGTAGCGGTAATTTGGTAGTATTAGTCATGAGCAAATCTCAATCAGTAAGTTTTGGTTTAATGTATTTGCTGCTTTTCGGCTTAGGCTCTGTTTTGGGAATGATGTTGGCAGCAGGCATATTTAACTTGCCCTTCGGTCAAAAAATATTTTCAAACAAGTTCATACAACTTGGGTTAGTATTGCTGTCAGCGTCATTGTGTATAATTTATGGCGGATGGGTAATGTATAAAAATTTAGTATAAATGAATAGAACAGAGCTTTTACAAGCTGCGTTAGAATATTACAACATAGAAATCCTCAGTATAGAAGGAAAAAATTTCGTTATTGGTCGTGGATATAAAATTGAAGTAGAACAAAATGGTTTGTATAAGCTGTATAGCGATGGGCAGGTAGTTGCTCCCTTTGATGATGTAGATGAGTTGTGTCAATTTGTATTAATGTAAATACTCAAGATGGAAAAAATAGAGGTACAATTAATTGCTTTAAACAACAGCGAATCTTCGCCAGGTAATTTTGTAGTGGTATTGGAAGCGGTACCTACAAAAAAAAGAATGGCTATCATTATTGGTGCATTTGAAGCACAAGCCATTGCCATACATATGGAGAGGATGCAGTTGCCTCGTCCATTAACCCATGATATTTTTAAATCTGCTTTGCTGGAATTAGGTGCTGTTTTAAAAGAGGTAATTATTCACAACATTATTGATGGGATGTTTCATGCATGGTTAGTAATTACTGCAAAAGATAAGGAAGAGATAAAAGTTGATGTTAGGGCTAGTGATGCATTGGCGTTGGCGGTACGGTTTGACTGCCCCATTTATATCTATGATTATGTATTAACTGAAGCAGCGATTAAAGAAGATATAAATAAATGGTCTTTGTTAAAAGGGTCTATTGCGGAATATAGTTTGCAAGAACTTGAAATATTGTTAAAAGATGTATTGGCTAAAGAAGATTATGAAAGTGCAGCTAGGGTAAGAGATATGATAAAAAAGCGAACACAATAAACTGTATTCCTTTATTTGCCCTGCACTTTCCTTTAGTATTGTATATTTTGTTGCCCATTTGTTGCCTCAAATAATACAAATCTTTTGAAACCCTTTACGAATAAGGGTTTTACTTTGCAACTTATAAATTGTATCGGAAAGTAACTTTACCAAAACAAAGGAATATCATTCCCATAAAATACGGCTTAAACCCTTGTAAATAAAGGAAAAAAAGCCTTTTCATCTTATTGCCTTGCTTTTGCTTGTTATTCGGTTTAT
>JBJTTC010000160.1:0-4631 GCA_046079965.1 Sediminibacterium sp.
CAACCTCCGGAAGCAAGAATGAATAGTTAGTTTTTCTTCGCCGTTGCATGCAACGGTATTATTCATTCATTGATTCCATAACATGACAACATATCGAATGATCGTCAGCATTGGGGCGATACTGCTGGGAACGATTCCCGGCCAACTAAAAGCTCAAACAGATGCCGACGGCATCATGATGGGTAAAAATCTTTTCTGTGGCGGCATCATGACAGCCAGCTCTTCCTGGAACCAATACTGGGAAGGCACCCTACTCAGATCCAATGCCAACCTGGGTTCTGTGAAAACCACGATGATAGGTCCCATGGGCAGTTGGGGCGTAACCAAAAAACTCAACCTCATCTTTAGTTTACCTTATGTTCAAACGAAAGCAACTGCCGGTACGCTCACCGGTCTCAACGGTTTTCAGGATTTCAGCCTGACTGCAAA
The DNA here is from genome assembly GCA_046079965.1 of Sediminibacterium sp. Taxonomy (GTDB): domain Bacteria; phylum Bacteroidota; class Bacteroidia; order Chitinophagales; family Chitinophagaceae; genus Sediminibacterium. The sequence goes on from JBJTTC010000160.1 coordinate 430, forward strand.
ATATCGCCTCTATCGATGGAAGAAGAATATCTCTACCTTTTCGGTTTTTGGTATTGCAGGCATTTCAACACCTGTTCAAAATTATGTCAAGGATTTGTTGCCGGTATCTATAGGTCTCGGTTCACGCAACCTGACGATGCGGGCGATGGTAGATTACCAGTATAGCAATTTCTTTGCAACCGCAAGCGGAAGCTACATTGCGAGGAGCAATATCTTCATCGACAGAACAGCTTACTATACCACTCAGATGGTTTATAGCAATGAAGTGGCAATGCCGGATGCTACCTACAGTAATTTCAGGCTGGGATTCCGCAACAAAGAAATCGTTGCTGAGGCAGTGGCTGATGTATGGACTACCCTCGGCGGTTTTGATATCACCAAAAATAATATGCCGTTCCCTTCCAATCAAATGAACCAAACCCGCATCGGTTTCAATGGCAAGTATGAGCCGGTTAGATGGAAAGGAATCTCACTGACTGCTGCATTTTATCAGACACTGGAAGGAAGAAACATGGGCAAAGCAAGTTTCTTTCAGGCAGGATTTTTCTACATTTTTAATTTTTCTAAAAAACAAGGGAAGACAACTTCATTGTCTCCGCGATAAGGCAAGTAGCTGAATTCAAATGAAGAAAATTTTTTCACTGACAAACAGTGAACCAAAACTTAACCAATGAAAAAATACATATTTATCTCTCTCCTTATATTGACTTCCTGTAACAAAGACATTGTTGAAGTCAATCAAACATTTCCCATGTTATCGGCGACATATAGCGATTCCGCCGCAGGAAAATGGAAAAATATTCTTGGCTTCCAGCCGGAAAATTATCCAACCACTGCTCCGTTGCCATTGAATGATGCGGGATTTCGTCAGCAACTCAATGATGTTGTCAGTTTACAAAAAAATGCCACAATTGAAGACATGGCCAATCTGCGTTATTGGGGATCCGGAGGGGTCTTGCGTTGGAATGAAATTCTTCGGGAACTGGTGGCAAAATACAACCTTCCACCTGTTGAAAATGCCGATGGCACATATCCCATACCCAGCGCAGCCAATCCGCTTGCTTATCCCTTCTTCCCCTTTGCCAATCCCCCTTATGCTGCAAGGGCTTATGCCTATGTTAGTGCTGCACAATATGATGCACTTGTAACTGCTTATTTCTGGAAGAGTCGGTGGAAAAGACTTCCTGCCTATCAAGTAGACAACCGCATACAACCGATGCTGGCAGATAATGGTGGGAATTGTTATCCTTCTGCCGATGCAGTTATTTATGGTGTGACTGGTGCTATGTTGCGCTTGTTATTTCCGGGTGAGGTGACTTACATCAATCAACAAATGGCACAACACCGCAAAGCCAGGTTATTGGCAGGAATGGAGACTGCCAGTGATCTTGATGCAGGAGAAGCACTGGGCAGTAGCATTGCACAATTGTTTATTCAACGGGCAAGAACCGATGGAGCCGGAGGAGCAGTTGCGATTGTGAATGGCGTGAATCTGTGGAAAGTTTTTGAAGATGATTGTATTGCACGCAATGAAGTGCCCTGGACGAGCATGGAATCTCCCAAGCGTCCACCTATGTTGCCTTTCTTCGGTAAAGTAAAACCCTTTCTTTTTGACTCTTTGACGATGGTTACCACCATTCGTCCCCTACCCCCTCCTTCTACACGTTCTATTGCCTTTCAGAAAGAATTGGAGGAAGTTCGTTATTACAGCCAAAACCAAACCAGGGAAAGACTCAGCATTGTCCATTACTGGGCCGATGGCGTAGGAACTTATACTCCACCGGGGCATTGGAATGCCATAGCTGCAGTAGAGTTTGTGAAGTTCAAGTGGAGCGAGGTTCGCTGGGCCCGGGCTTTTGCCTTACTCAATATGTCACTGATGGATGCAGCCATTGTTTGCTGGGATGCGAAATACACTTATTACAATCCACGCCCTTCGCAAATGGATAATTCCATCAAGACTCTGACAGGACTTCCCAATTTTCCATCCTATACATCCGGACACAGTACGTTCAGTGGTGCTGCAGCGGAAATTCTTGGTTACCTGGTGCCTAACCGCAAGGAAACATTCAATTCGATGGCAACAGAAGCTTCTTTGTCCAGACTTTATGGTGCGATTCATTATCGCAGTGATTGTACTGCCGGACTTGCTTCCGGAAAGAAGGTGGGTGAATTTGCTGTGAAGCGGGCGATGGCAGATGGCGCCGGTAATTAGACTTAAGTCAATTGTTGTATGAACCTGCAGTTAATCGCTGCAGGTTTTTTTTGCGGGGAAAAAGTTCAATGATCTCTCATGAATACGGCCCCTTTGATCAGCCAGGAAACTCCGAAGGCAGAAAGTGCAACTGTTTCACCGCATAATGTGATTGGAAAAAAATTTCCTGGCTGCAAGAAATCAGGTATCCATTTATTTTCTGCAGCCACAAGAAATAAAATACAAAATACAATCAGGGAACCACAGAAACGGTAGAATCGATTGCGCCGAATCTTTTGAGGAGTGGGTTTTTGTTGAGGATGGGTTCGGGTGAAAAGAAAGAAACAAAAAAATGCAAGGAGTACAAAAAGAAAGACAGCAGCAGCATAATGGAGAAAAGTTAATACAGGATGAGGTTGAAGGAGAATAAAATTACAGGAGATACATTCATCACAGTACATTGTGGTCGGACAAAATGCAACGATGAAAGAACAGACTGCCGAAAGTCTAGCAACCAATCGGTCAATCGGCTGGGGACCTGAATAGAAAAATAGAAACAAGGCTATTGCTATGAGGGTACCCGTAAAGTAGGTGCCCATAATAGTGTAATAAAAATGGCTGATACTGGGGGGGACCGGGCATTCAGGTGTGCATAGAAAGAAGCCAATTAATAATACAGGAGAAAGGGTAAGGCCTGTCCATCCAATTGCTCGCCTAAGCTGCAGATAGGAGATCAGTATGGATTGAATGGGATGAGGGGATGAAGCAGACAAGGAAAGGAGAATGAGAAAATTTAGAATAGGGCATTTAACAACGACTGGGTGAGGACTTTAAATGCAGCTCGGGTAGCACGGCGGATCGTGGCCAGTGAGCTAATAGACAGGGCATTTAATTCTGACTGGAAAAGAAGTTCTTCTTCCAAAAGACGTTTTTGTAAAAAAATTTCATCAATGTCTCCTGAACGTTTGAGTTCGTTGAGTTTGGCCAAACGTTCTATGCGGTGTTGCAAAAAAGTACGGGTAGCCTCTTTCATTTTTGGCCAGTCCTTCCCAATTTGTTCTTGCATAGCAGAGAGCATATCAGTGGTTATGGATTCCAAATTCATGGTATTACTATTTATAGTTATCATTTTTCAGGGCTTGTTCCGCAATGAGGAGAGGTTTCCATGCATCGCGTAAATAAGTTTGATAGATGATTAATTCGGCGTTAGAAGGTAGTTGCTTTTTATATCTGTGTTCGTCTCTGTAACGTTCAAAAAGGAGGGTGATGTTACGGATGATGGGGAGGAAGCGGGAATTAAAGGGACGGGCTTCATATTGGAGGGCAACAATGCGGATGGATTTTTCTACTGCAGCATATTGTCTGGTGAATGAAGAGAATTTTCGGTGTGCAGAGTCTGCCAGTCGGAGGTCGATGTATAACTTATCTGTTTTTCCTGCGGCGGAAACTAATTGACGATAAATTTCAGGGTTGTAGGAGGGCAGGCGGGTAGATCTGCAATGGGAACAAATTAGGAGAAGAATGAGAAGAAGTGATCGAAACATTGTGTGCCTGCTGTTCCTCTCAAGGTAGTAGTAAGTAAACAAAGCAAGATTGGGTGAAAAGACGGTATTTTAAAAAAACAGTGATTTCACTGAATGAAAAAGAGTGAAATGACGGTGTTTCGTTTAGGTGATTTTTCGGTATTACTAAAAACAGTGTGAGTTTGGGAGTGAGTGTGGAGTTTTTTTCACACCCAACCCCCTCACGCTGGCACTTCGGGGTGAGAAAAGAAAAAAATGCGAGAACTATAAAAAAAAGCCTCACTGAAATGAATCAATGAGGCTCTCAATAAATATGGCAGCTACCTACTCTCCCGGCGTAATGCAAGTATCCGCCTTTGGCGGAGGGACTTATGCACCTTTGGCGCATCGGAATGGGAAGAGAAAAAAAATGCGAGAACTATAAAAAAAAGCCTCACTGAAATGAATCAATGAGGCTCTCAATAAATATGGCAGCTACCTACTCT
>JBJTTC010000161.1:0-4562 GCA_046079965.1 Sediminibacterium sp.
ATCGTGCAACAAAGCAAAGATGGTACCCAATGAATATCTCCAGTCCCGGAAACGAATAAAAATATAGAGACAGATAATAATGATACCAAAGATTACCGCTTTGGTAGCACCTGATTTTAAATCGTCAGAAATGGTAGGTAATACTTTTTGTGAACCTAATTTATAGCTTCTCTCAAATTCTTCAAAACTTACATTGGAAGGCAGGTGAGATTTTAAACCATTGTACAATTTGCGCTCTACCACTGAATCAATGTTATCTCCTTGTTGACGAATCATGTAAGAAGTAGTAATGTTCAATTGATTCTTAACATCTACCGTCTTGATGATTACCGGCTCTTTGAATTCCTCTTTGAGTTCATTTCTTATCTGGTCTTCATTCACTGCTTTATCAAAACGAACGGTATAACTGCGACCTCCTGAAAATTCAACTCCTTCATCAAAAGCATCTTTAATGAAAAGTGTACTGATTCCCAATGCAAAAATGAAAATCGAGAGAACATAGGCATATTTTCTATAGCCAATGAATTTGAAGTTGGCTTTGCGGAAAATACTGCGGGAGATAGCAGTAAAATATTCGAAATGTCTGTTGCGGTTGGTGTAGATATCAGTGATCAAACGGGAAACCAAAATACCGCAGAACAAAGACAAAAGAATACCGATGATTTGGGTGGTGGCAAATCCGAGTACCGGACCAAGACCGAAATACGCAAGTATAATGGCTGTTAACAAAGTTGTTACGTGGGCATCCAAAACAGGTGCCAGTGAACGGCGATATCCATCAGCTACTACAATGGAATAACTCTTGCCTCTTGTCAGTTCTTCTTTGATCCTTTCAAAAATAATTACGTTGGTATCCACTGCAAGTCCTACAGTAAGTACCAATCCGGCAATACCGGGGGCAGTAAGGGTAAAGCCCAAAGAGCTTAGAATTCCGACTGTGAACAATAGATTGAGGATGAGTGCAATGTTGGCAACCCAACCTGCTGTATTAAAATACAGCAGCATCAGGGCAAAAATCACCAGGAAGGAAATCAGGAACGACAAACCACCGCCTATTATGGTTTCACGACCGAGGGTTGGTCCGACCTGCTGTTCCTGCACAATCTTGGCTGGTGCCGGGAGTTTACCACTTTCCAGTATTTCAGAGAGGTCTTTGGCTTCCTTCAATGTATAATTTCCGGTAATTTGAGAGTTACCGGTGGTGATAGGGTCATTGACATTGGGTGCAGAATACACAAAATTGTCCAGAACAATTGCAATTGGCTTACCTACATTGCGGGTGGTCATTTTCGCCCAGATGTTGGTACCGATTTTATCCATGTTCATTTTGATGGCAATCTTTCCCTTTTCGTCATAGTCTTGTGAAGCACTGCTGATGTGATCTCCTTCTAACTCGGCCTGGCCATTGTCCAGGGTCTTGATCGCGTAGAGGGTAAGAATATCAGCGGCTTTCGGGTCGGTAGATGGCATTTCCATTTTTCCATAAAGGAAAACCAGGTTGGAGGGAAATTTGGTCTTTACCACATCAAGTGCCAGGTAATCATTCAGGCTGGCGGTATCCTTGGCGTTTATATAGCCGATGGCTGAAGGAAAGATCGCCCTTCCGTTGGTACCTTGAAAGGGTTGAGCAACTTGTAACAAACGGAAAATTGGGTTTTCTACTTTAGCACTTTTTGCAGTTGTGTCGGAAATTTTGTTTCCAGTACCCCCTGCCATATTGGAGATAGCAGAGATAGAGGTCGTTTTGGATGTATCACCAAGAGCGGTGGCTTTTTTGTCAGCACTGTCTTTCTTTTTTGCTGCAAGGGTAGAATCTGCTCGGGCAGTTCCATTTGCGAATTCCTGGGCAGCTTTGTCAGCAGCTACCAATGCATCCTGGATGTCGCGGCTTTCCAGCGTATAAGTTTCAAAGAATTGTAGGTTGGCGGTTGATTGAAGATAAGATCGAACCCTCTCTTTGTCATTTACCCCTGCCAGTTCAATATTGATAATGCCTTTGGCAGGGTCAGGATTGATATTGGGTGAAGCCACTCCAAATCGGTCAATCCGGGTACGGAGAATGCGGTAGGTATTGTTGAATGCAGAAGTAGCCTGTTCGCGCAGGTAAGCAGTAACAGCATCATCATTGGCATCAAATTTTACTTTGCCATTGCTGCGGGCGGCAAAGAACGGTGCCAATTTACCGGTTGGATTCAATTTAGTGAATTCTTCTCTGAACAGGGTTATCAGATCAGCACCTCCGTTGGCTTTCCGTGCAATCGCCTGTTGTAAAGCCTTATTAAAAATCGGATCCTTGGTAAAGTTGGCCAAAGATTTCAAAAGACCATCCAAACCAACTTCCATGGTCACACTCATACCTCCTTGTAAGTCAAGCCCCAGCATCAGTTCCTTTTCTTTGGCACTTCTGTAACTGGTAAAACCAAAAGCCAATTTGGTGTCTTTGGTACTATCGAGCAATCTGCGCAACCTCTCTTTTTTCAGATCAGCGAGGCTGTCGTTGTACTTTTCCTGCAGCTCTTTATCGTTGGCATATACTTGACTGGCAGTGGGGAATTGTTTCAGCCAGCCGGCTGCCTTTTTCTCCATCTCCCCCTCATGATTTTTAACCAACCAGGTAAAAGACAATTGATAGACACAAATGATAATCAGTACAATGGCAAAAATCTTCACCAACCCTTTCAGTTGCATAGCGTTTCGGTTTTCAAATTTAGAGCCGCAAAGATAGGGGAATGCCACTGAAATTCGGCCAATTTGCCGGTTGCTGACCCCTCAAATGAGATCAGTCGGCTTCCGGGCGCGAGACTGGTCATTACTACTTGATATCTACCAGGGAAATGTCGAAGTAAAGCGGGGCATTGGCAGGAATAATGGGTGGATATCCGGTGCAGCTATAAGCCAGGGAGGAGGGTATCACCAACTTAATTTTACCCCCTTTTTTAATGAGAGGTAAACCGATCTTCCACCCGTCAATTAATTGGGATAAACTGCTGGTAAAGGGAGTCGAAGAAGAGTCAAAAGTTACTCCATTCATATATTTTCCAACATACTGAACGGTTACGGTGGAGGACGCAGCCGGGACTTGGGTACCCTGACCGGGGTCCATGATTTGGTACAACATACCTGAACTGTGCTCCGTATAAGAAATGTTATTGTCGGTACAGAATTTCACCAATCGTGCTTTTTCAGATTCCACTGCAACAGGTTGACAACCACTGGATTCGGATTTCAGACAACCATATCCTGCCAAAGCGACCAGTAGGAAGAATAAGTATTTTTTCACAGCATTAGTTTTATAGTATGACCATTTTATATAGCGGGGGGCTGCATACCCTCCTTATTTTCTCGTTTTTTTCTGGCGATCAGCGATTGGTAATGTTCTTCATTCCTTTCCCAGCGGAAATGCCTGTAAAAGTAGGCGACAAAAACAGCAACTGCTAAAATAATTAACAGCAAGATGCCCATGCTAAGTCTTGAATTGGCAACCATACCTGCCCTTTTATCCCACCCGGAGAAAAGTGAAAGCAGGGTAGCCACCCCAAAAACCAATCCGAATGAAAAACCGATCAGGAGGGGTTTGGGGCTATTTTTTTCCATTTGACCCCTTGTCTCCCAATAGTCGATGAATTGTTGATCTTCATTGTTCATATCGGCGCAAAAGTAAGTATTGTTGTTCTCTTCAGAAAAGAGTCGCCTATCTTTAACAAATACAACCTTACCCAATGTTCAAGTTTCAACATCCCGGAATCGTTCTATTGTATAGAGCTTTCTTCTTGGTTTTTTTGGGAATTCACATGTCATGTATTTCTGAAGGATTGACATCCTGGAGAATGGTTACCAAATCGCTGCTCTTGCCCCTTATCATTGGTTACCTTCTGCTGAGCATCGGAAAAAAAGGTGTCGGTCAGCCCACCGGAAGATGGGCAATAGCTGCATTGCTTTTTTCCTGGTGGGGAGATTTGCTGTTATTGGGTGATGGAACACTCTTATTTCTTGCGGGTATGATTTGCTTTATGCTAACCCATCTTTGTAATATTCGGATCTTAACCAAAGCACATCCCTTTCGCTGGAGTTTTTATACAGTTAGCGGTACATTGATTTCTTTATTGGCAGTTGCAGTTTTCTACTATATAGCAAAAGACAAATTGGGTAGTTTTCTCTTCCCGGTAGTAATTTATATGGCATTGATTGCTGTTAGTTGGGCAATTTCATTTAATCTGCTGAACCACGAGCAACATAAAAAAAATGCTGCTATATTTATCATACCCGGTATAGGTTTATTTATTTTTCTGATGCGGTCTTGGCTTACAATAAATTTTTTCAGCTAGCATCGCTTTCCTTGGATATGATGGTCATGCTGACTTACGGACTGGCTCAATGGATAATTACTGAGGGATATATTCCTTTGATTGATTCGAAGGAGGAAAATAAATAAGGGGACAAATCATTATCCCCTTATTTACTTGAGTTGGAGCGAAGTCTATTTGATATCTACATCTATTTTATTGTCCTCCGGTATGCGGTCAATCAACTTGTTATAGGGGTCAATTCCCGCCTTAACAGGT
>JBJTTC010000162.1:0-4241 GCA_046079965.1 Sediminibacterium sp.
ATTCTGAATGATATAAATTTTGTTGTTCGACTTATTCGCCACACTCTTCATCACAAAATCATCGGGCTTTTCAATCTGGTTCTCCTCTACATATTGGGCAATCAATTCCACAAATGGCTTACCAAATTTCAGTGCCTTGCCCTTGCTCACCCCCTGGCATTTCTCCAGCTCAGCAAGGGTGGTAGGAAAGAGGGTGGCCATATCGTGCAGGGAGCTTTCCAAAAAAATAACAAAGGGAGGTAACTTCTTCTTCCTTGCCTCCTGCTGGCGAAGACCTTTCAGCATTTCAAACAACTGCTCATCGGTTGAAGTTCCGGCCTGTGCTGCTCCATCGCCTTCATCATCATCGGCATTGGCATCTTCAAACTGGTTGTTCAGGGCGATCTTCAACGATGTCGGCTTCTTGATGAATTTTTGTCCCTCAGGAGTAATTTTCAGCAGGCCATATTCCTCAATGTCTTTGCGGATCAGGTCGTGCAACATCATCTGTCGGATCAGACTGCTCCAGAACAAAGGCGTCTCCTCTTTACCGATTCCAAATACAGAAAGATGGTTGTGCCGATAGAGATTGATTTGTTGGGTGGAGGCGCCTGTCAGCACGTTCACCACATAATCGGTAACGAACCGCTCATCCAATGCCTGTATCACTTTTAATACCTGTACCGCCTGTGATTTCGCTTCAATGCGTTCCTTCGGATGGCGGCAATTGTCGCAGTTACCACAATTTTCCTCGATCCATTCTTCCCCAAAATAATGCAACAATATTTTTCGCCGGCAGACAGATGTTTCTGCATACGCTACTGTCTCATCGATCAACTGTGCACCCACTTCACGCTCACTCAGCGGCTTATCGCGCATGAGGTGTTCAAGTTTAGCAACGTCTTTGTGGGAATAGTAAAGTACACAAATTCCTTCGAGTCCGTCTCTACCCGCACGACCCGTCTCCTGGTAATAGTTCTCGATCGACTTGGGAATATTGAAGTGAATGACAAAACGGATATCCGGCTTATCGATGCCCATACCAAATGCAATGGTGGCTACGATTACCTGCACCCTCTCACTCAAGAACTGGTCTTGTCTGTCTGCCCGTAGTTTTTGATCGAGGCCTGCATGATAGGCAACTGCCTTGATGTTATTGGCTACCAGCAACTCTGCCAGTTCTTCTGTGGTTTTGCGGTTCAGGGTATAGATGATACCACTTTTCCCCTTGTGCAGGGTAATGAAGCGCACAATGCTTTTCACTGTTTGCTCCTTACTTACTTTGGGCTGTATCTCATAATATAGATTGCTTCGGTTGAAGGAAGAGATAAGGATACAGGGATTCCGCAATTCCAGGTTTTTCACTATATCGCTTTGCACTTTGGGTGTTGCCGTAGCGGTGAGTGCCATCACGGGAATGTCGGGATTAATAATGTCCATCATTTCCCGCAGGCGGCGGTATTCGGGACGGAAATCGTGCCCCCACTCAGAAATACAGTGTGCCTCATCAACTGCGAAAAATGAGATGGTCAGGTCGCGGAAGAAATCGAGGTTCTCTTGCTTGGTCAGTGTTTCAGGGGCAACATAAAGTAGTTTGGTTTTTCCGGAAAGTAGGTCCTGCCGAACGGTTTTGATCTGCCCCTTGTTGAGAGAGGAATTCAGGAAGTGGGCGACTTCATCGTTTTCGCTGTAGCCACGTACGAGATCAACCTGGTTCTTCATCAGGGCAATGAGTGGGGAAACAACTATGGCGCAACCCGGACTGATCAATGCAGGCAACTGGTAGCAAAGACTTTTACCGCCGCCGGTGGGCATGATCACAAAGGTATCCCTGCCACCCAATAAGCTTTCAATGGCCTGTTGTTGGGTACCTCTGAATTCAGTGAACCCGAAATATTGTTCCAAGGCGGCATATATAGGTGACCCGGAACGCTTATTGCCAGCAGTTTTTTTATTGGGGGACTCCTTTTTAGCAGGTGGTGTCTTCTTTTTTGTTGCTATAGCCATGATTGTAACGCTCTTCTTCAACCCTTCTGCGGTTGAATGAATCTATAATTTAGTCATTTTCTCCAAAACGAGAGGATTTATTATAACGGATTGCAATATTTCACTTTCCGCCGAATTGACAACGGGTAGAAATCACCCGTATTTTCCCTTTTTCTGAAAGGGTAACGAAGTTACTTAATAATGATGGCTTTTGCTGTTAAAGTTTACCTTTGCAACCATGTCAGATTCTCTGTTATCAAGAGCCCGCGCTGCCATAATCAATGAGTCAGCTGCATTGGCGGCCATGGCGCATCGATTGGACGAACATTTTGAGCGTACAGTACGGGAGATCCATGCTGCCGGAGGCAGATTGGTGGTAAGTGGTATTGGAAAAAGTGCGCTGGTAGGCCGCAAGATCGTTGCTACCCTTAATTCTACCGGAACCCCTGCCCTGTTCATGCATGCTGCCGATGCCATTCATGGTGATTTGGGTATGATACAATCCGGAGACCAGGTACTACTCATTAGCAAGAGCGGTGAGAGTCCTGAAATCAAAACCCTGGTGCCTTTGATCAAAAAATATGGATTTCGGCTGATTGGTATGACCGGACAGCTCAATAGTTTTTTGGCAAGGGAGTCTGATTGGGTATTGGATACGACGATTGATAAGGAAGCTTGTCCCCCCAACCTGGCACCTACCACCAGTACGACCGCGCAGATGGTTATGGGGGATGTGCTGGCCATTTGCCTGATGGAATTAAGCGGATTTACCGGTAATGATTTTGCGCGTTTTCACCCGGGGGGAAATCTGGGTAAGCGATTGTTATTATTGGCGGGGGATATAGCTGCGATGCACAGTATGCCACGGGTTTTGCCCGAAGCAAGTTTGCGGGAAGTGATTGTAGAAATTACGCAGAAGAGATTGGGGGTGACTGCCGTGGTAAATAATACTGATCATATTGTAGGGATTATTACGGATGGAGATTTGCGCCGCATGCTGGAAAAGCAGGATGATATTAGTAAGGTACGGGCGGAAGACATCATGACAAAAGATCCCAAGACGGTAGGACCTGCAGCATTGGCATCTGAAGCTTTGGAGATGATGCAATTAAATGATATCAGTCAGCTGATTGTAGCTGATGGGGGGAAGTATGGAGGCATTGTTCACCTGCATGACCTGGTAAAAGAGGGTATATTATGAGGGATGTTCCACCAAAACTTGGTATCCCGGTGAAAGCCTGTAATATTGCAGGAACCTTAGGTAATTTGCTGCCAGCATGAATCATTCACATCATTACGTGGTCATTATGGCCGGCGGAATAGGAAGCCGTTTTTGGCCCAAGAGCCGGACAGCTTATCCCAAGCAATTCTTAGACATTTTGAATACCGGGCAATCGCTGTTGCAATGGACTTACAGGCGGTATGCAGCTTTTCTTCCGGAGGAAAATATTTTTGTGGTAACCAGTGAGGAGTATGCCGGAATTGTGGCCAAGCAGTTACCCGGGATGAAGGCAGATAATATTTTATCGGAGCCCAGTCGCAAGAATACGGCACCATGTATAGCATATATATCTTTTAAGTTACAACAGATGGATCCCGAGGCCTGTTTGATTGTAGCGCCCAGTGATCATTTGATTTTAGATGAAGGGCAGTTCAAGCAAACTACCCTGCAGGCACTTCATTTTGTTGAGTCAGTGCGGTCGTTGGTGACTTTGGGTATAACACCAACACATCCCAATACGGGTTATGGTTATATACAACATGAGCCATTGCCCGTGTCGGAGGGTATTTATAAGGTAAAGACTTTTACGGAGAAGCCGGATATAGAATTGGCGCGAACATTCATTACCAGTGGTGATTTTCTATGGAATGCCGGCATTTTTGTGTGGAGGGTGGATACGGTGGTGGCGGCTTTTGAGAAACACCAGCCGGAGATGTTCGAGTTATTTGATGCTGAGAAGCAGCATTTCAATACCGAAGTAGAGATGGCGGCGATACATCGTATCTATCCGCTTTGCACGAACATTTCGATCGACAATGCGGTGATGGAAAAAGCGGGGAATGTATATGTAATACCTTCTTCCTTTGGGTGGAGTGATCTGGGAACCTGGAACAGTGCTTATGATAATTTGGAGAAAGATTATCTCGGTAATGCGGTAGCGGGTGACAGTGTGATGATCATTGATGCTACGCGATGCATGGTATCGGTGCCCGATAAGAAGTTACTGGTGTTGCAGGGCATAGATGATTGTATCATTGTAGATACGCCTGATGCG
>JBJTTC010000163.1:0-2841 GCA_046079965.1 Sediminibacterium sp.
ATTACTATAAGAAATCTTCTCACACATACATCCGGATTGGTTGATTATGAAAATTTGATTCCAGCTGCGCAAACGCGACAGGTTTTAGACATCGATTGCCTCCGATTAATGTATGCCGCTGATCATTTGTACTTTCAACCCGGTTCCGAATATCGGTATAGCAATACGGGCTATGCTTTGTTGGCTCTCATTGTTCAAAAGATTAGCGGAGAAGATTTTGCCGGGTATTTGCGCCGACATATATTTTTGCCATTGGGGATGTCTTCAACTGTTGCGTTGGAAGAGGGAAAGAGCAAGGTTTCTGATAGAGCCATGGGGCATTCGCGAGATGGCGATGGATGGAAGATGACAGACCAAAGTGTTACCAGTGCAGTTTTAGGAGATGGTGGAATTTATACCAATGTAGTGGATTACAGCCGGTGGATTGCAGCCCTCCTGAAACATAGGTTGATTCCTGATTCACTTCAGCAATTAGCATGGCGAAGAGCCAAACTAAACAATGGTTTACCAATCAATTATGGATTTGGCTGGCACATCGATGAAATCCGGGGAACCTTTCAACCACATCATTCCGGGTCAAGTATCGGATTTAGAAATCATGTTTTACTTTTTCCCGAGGAAGAAAGAGCGATACTTCTGCTTACCAATCGTGATGAAGGCGATCCATTTTTAATGGCTCAACGAATAGCAGATAAAGTATGGCCAGTTAGAAAATGACAAATAATAAACCATCTACAAATAGACTATAAAGTCTGATCTGGGAACAAAAACCTTTGAGTTATTTTCTAGTTGTTTCTGAATAAAATTATTTTTTTTGATCCTAATATTTTTGAAGCGAACTACATCGCCATGTCCGAGAAATCCGATGTGGCCATCTTTCCTGAGTAAGCCGGGATGTTCTTTGTGATCCATTGTTCCATTTTTTACGGCTGATGAAAGATCTCCTTCCGTAATAACTGTACCATTAAGGGTTACTTTTATTTCATCACCGTGGATACTGATTTCTTCCGTATTCCATTGACCTGCTGGTAATAAAAATCCTCTTTTGGCGGGAAAAATTCCATAAACAGATCCATGGTATTGAAAAGGCTGCAGCTGAGCATATTTTGGATGTTCATTGTCCAGTACCTGTATTTCCATTCCGAGATAAGCGGCATCACCATTTAATGGTGCACGGATACCAATACCATTGTTGGCTCCGGGTGTTAATTGAAAATCGAAGCGCAATACAAAATCACCATAGGTATTTTCTGTATAAAGATTTCCACTGCTTTTTTCGGGATGAACAACAATCATTCCGTCCTCTGCTTGGTAGCCATTCAAATTGCCAGTCCAGCCGGTCAGGTCTTTGCCATTGAAGAGCGGATAAAACCCTTCTGCTTTTTCTCTGGAGTCCAGGAGCCCCTCCTCATCAGGCAGTTCTTTTAAAAAGATATTTCTATAGGCAACGTAAGTGCCGTGTGCCTGCAGTTCAATCTGTTCTTCCGGAAATATTGTTTGCTTTCGATCCCAGTAGTTTTCAAGTGTTACTTCATCGGTAACTTTTTTCCCATTTAGATATACGGTTACTTTTTCACCCCGCATGATGATGCGAAAAGTATTCCAGCTTCCAATCGGATTATCTGCAACCTGGGTAGGTTTCGAAGGGTGTATTATATTATTGTAAAGTCCACCTGAACCGACCTGAGCACCTACTTCCCTTCTACTGGTATCCCAGATCTGAACTTGTGGACTACCCCTCAGATAAATTCCTGCATCTCCTTTTTCAGTTATTTTCCAATCCACCCACATTTCAAAATTTCGGTATTTTTTTATGGTTGCAAGATTATCTCCGTGACCGGTAAAAATCAGCAGTCCGTCTTTTACTACCCAATCCTTGCCGGCTGATTCATTTGCTTTGGCTTGAGCAGTTGCGAGTTGCTCGGGTGTCATTTTGGAACGACTGATAGGATTTCCTACCAGTCCCTGCCAGCCTGATAAATCTTTTCCATTGAAGAGGGAAATAAATCCTGGTTCCTGCTGAATAGTATTGGCATGTGACTGCGCCAATTTCATCAATTGAGCACTGTCTTCTCCTTTTAATATCTGTTGTGCTTCCAGCATCCATTGTGCTACCAGCGGCCCTTTTAGCGTCGGATCATTTAATGCTTGTCGAATTACCACTGGTGCAACAAAAGACTGTAGTTGAGGGTCGTTAAGAAATGACCTTGTAAAGGCCAATGCCCGGATACCCTTGATTTTTCCTGCCGCTGATAGGATTTGTTTTTTTTGGAAGAGATGATTGACTTTTTCCATTTGATCCTGCAACTGTAAAAGTTGTTGTACCTGATTTTCAGGAAGTACGTTTGTCTTTGTAACTTTTTCAGGAATAGTAGTATTGGTGGCAGATAAATATTGCAGTGCTGATTGAGCTGCTGCCTTTTCAATCTGATTGGAGGATTTGGCAGCTTTTTTCAAAACCTTATCTGCGATCGGACCCCCGATTGTTGCTATGGTTCGTGCCGCATCACTTGCCAATGCTGCATCCTTGAGTAAGGGCCGAATGGATGCAATCGATTGATCATTTCCAAGTAGAGAAAGTTGTTGTAAAAGGAATTTTTTTCCTGCGTTTGTGGTGATGTTTTTTAACCCAGCACTAAGATGTGATGTGATTTTTGAATTCAAATCGGAATGAAGCGTGGCATGGTTGACATAGGCACTGATAGCATATTCTGCAGCTATCAACTTTTTCTCCTGTTCAAGATTACTGATGAGCTGCATCCATTCCTTTTTATCCCATTGATCCATTAATGACAATACGGGAGAAATATCTTTTGCTTGCTGATAGGGGAAAGACTTTAG
>JBJTTC010000164.1:0-3002 GCA_046079965.1 Sediminibacterium sp.
AATAAGATATGTATGACTAAAATTTGATTGCTGATTGGAAGCTGAAAAGATACACCTGATTTGAAATAGATGGAATGTTACTTGACTCTGAGACCGCTTGATTATCATTCCATGTCAACTTTTGCGTTAATATGTTCTAAACGTGGCAATCGAATAAATAAGAAAGCCGGTGCTGGTCACCGGCTTTCTGAAAAAAAAAGAATTCAATTTATTTGTCCCACCAGATACGTGCATTCTGGGAGTTGCTGCTATACAAAGCTGCGGCTGCAGCATAATTGGTAGCATTCAACTGGGGCTCATTGGGTCCGTAAGGAATTCGGCGAGGCACCGGATTGCTTTGGCCGGGGGCGGGGCTCAAAGCGGGGATACCCGTTCTGCGCCACTCAGCCCAACCCTGATTTCCATCTGGGAAGTGAGAAAGCCAGCGTTGCAATGCAATCTTATCCAGATCGCCGGCAGAGCCATCCAAAGCAACTGTAGCCTGAGCAAGATAGCCATTGATGGCTGCAGTGTTGGTTATTCCCCAGCGATTCATTTCAGCGGTGATACCTGATGCATAATTGGTAGCAGCATTTTCAGTTGTCCAGCCTCTGCGAGCCCCTTCCGCTCTTGCCAAGAATACCTGACCTGCAGATACCAAACTCAAAGGAAGGGTCTGGGGGGTAGCGGTAAATGCGAATAAAAAGGCAAAAGATGGGTTGGTGGTCTGCCATGACAAAGCATCATTTCTGGTTAATCCATAGGGGAAACCTTTGGAGTTGTTGCCAAAAGTATTGATGCGGGGATCGCCCAATGTAGTTAACTGATCGGTCATTGTTTTACTTACAGCATAGTCAAAACGCTGGGTGATTACATAATAGTTATAAATGGGATTGCGATAGTTACCACCCGGATATGGGATGTTGGCATTGTCTGCATTGGCATCAATAACTCCTGCAGTGATAGCAGCTGCAAACTCAGTTGCCGCCAGTTGTCCGGTAGAAGGGAAAACTTTCGACATGCGCAGTGCTAAAATGGCTCTCAGGGAGTTGGCCAATTTTCTCCATTTGGTGGTATTACCGGCATACATTACATCTCCCTGAACAGCAGCTCCATTGTCGAACTGGGCAACCGCCTCTTTCAAGTCAGTAAGCAGAGCAGGATAGATGGTTTCCTGTTTGTCATAAGGAATGGTTCCCACTCCTTTCAGTGCCTGTGAGTATGGAAGATCACCATAAGCATCAGTCAGTACCATGAAGTAATAGGCCTTGAGGATACGGGCAATAGCAATCTGATTGGCATTGGATCCATACTGAGCCGCAGATTGTTTTGTACCGGCATCTGTATTGGTGTTGATGATGTTTTGCAGATCATATAAATCACCTGCATAAATTCCGTCCCAATTGATTGTTGGTGTGGCATATCGTGAGATATCGGTGTATTGGGTTTCCGACATGTACTGACAATAAAGACCGGCAGTGGTATTGGTAGCACCACCCCATACATTGCTGCCTGCATTTGCCAAAACATTGGTTAGCAAGGCAGAGGTAATTGGTACGGTGGTGGCATTGGGATTTCTATTGATAGTTCCAAAATCATCAATACCCTTGTTACAGCCGGTTATGGCCATGGCCGACACCCCCAACACTAAAACGATTTGTTTCATATTCATACGTTTCATTGTATATACTTTTAAGGGTTATTAGAATATCATTTTCAGGTTAAATCCGATTGAACGGGTTCCTGGCATCTGTCCATCTTCTCCAAAAACACCACTGATTTCAGTTGGATCGAAGTTTTTGGTCTCGCGGTAAAGGATGAAAGGATTGCGAGCGGTCAGGGAAATATTCGCTCCCTGGAATGCCTTGCCGAATTTACCCATCTTTTCAACAGGAATGGTATAACCGATGCTTACTTCCCTCATCTTTATAGCACTCAAGCTATGAACAAAGGGTTCTGCAATCTGCTGATAATAGAATTGGTGGAAATAATCATATGCCTCAATATACACATCTACTGGAGTTCTGCCATCAGAAGCCTGAACACCGGTAACTCGAACTCCGCCACCGCTGGCAACTGAGTTACGAATCGGATTGCTTTTGTCATTCAGACCCGCTGTATTAGAAAACAATCCGGAGAAATTACCCCATTGTTCTGAGAGGGAGAAGAACTGGCCGCCGAACTGGTAATCGATGGATACTGCCATGTTGAAGCGCTTATAGGTTAAAAAGTTCTGAATACCTCCGGTAATTCTAGGTACCACTGAACCCCATTCCTTGGTAGCATCACCGGCACTGTACCAGCCCAGACCTCCGCTGAAGCCATTGGTAGTGATGAGGGGTTGGCCTGCATCATTGCGGCGAATTCCACCACCTCTGAGCATACCCCATTGTTGACCCGCAACATGGAAGGCACGGGCAAAACGGGTACCAAATGAACCTCCGGAAAGAACGATTGAAGAAAGCCCGGGAGCCAATTCTTTCACCGGATTATCAATCAGGTAAGAGAAGGTTCCATTGGCACGCCACTGAAAGTTTTTCTTATTGATGATTCTGGCAGTCAACTCGGTTTCAATGCCCTGGCGCTGAATCCAGGCAGCATTGATCCGCTGAGCAGTGAATCCACTCACACCACTGGTTGTTACCTGCAGAGGTGCTTTGATATTATCCTCGAAAAAGTAAGTAAGTGTCAATCCAATTTTGTCTTTGGCAAACCGCAGATCTAATCCGCCTTCCCAGGTGGTAACCAGCGACCCTTTTAAGTTAGCATCCGGAGCAACATCGGGTGTTGACATCAGGAAGTTACTTCCCCACAAAAGAGGGTTAACAGAATAGTTCAGGTTCAATTCATAAGGGTTCAGTGCCACAGGCTTTCTACCCCATGAGGCAAATACCTTACCGAAGCTCAACCATGGCAAGGCATTTTTGGTAAAATCAGAGAATACAAATGAAGTACCCAATGATGGAGACAACAATGAATTGTCGGTGGCAGGCAAAGTAGAGAACCAGTCATTCCTTACTGCC
>JBJTTC010000165.1:0-2985 GCA_046079965.1 Sediminibacterium sp.
TGCCAAAACGATTCTTTAGAGTGCGCAACATGCGATAGGCGTAATGACGATCTCCTTCAAATTGCAGCACAGTATCGACCATGTGTTCCAAAATTTTCGGACCAGCTATACTGCCATCTTTGGTGATATGACTAATCAGGAAAACCGGCGTCTGTGTTTCTTTTGCGAAGCGCTGGAATTCACCGGCACACTCTCTGATCTGGCTAATACTTCCTGCGGAAGAATCCATGAGTGGTGATTGTAAGGTTTGGATAGAATCTACTATGACAAGTTGTGGTTGTAATTTTTTTATTTCACGGAAGATGACTGCTGTGTCTGTTTCTGTGAGCAGATAGAAGGAATTGTTGTTGGCAGAAAGTCGATCTGCGCGCATCTTGATTTGTTGTTCACTCTCTTCGCCGCTAATATAGAGCACACGAAGATCTTTCATCATCAATCCATCTTGCAGAAAGAGTGTACTCTTTCCGATGCCCGGTTCTCCGGCTACCAGTACGATGCTACCGGGAACAATACCACCGCCAAGTACTCTGTTCAATTCCTGATCGGGTACTTGAATTCTTTTGTTATCTGCCGCTACAACTTCTGTGAGCGCGATGGTCTTATTGATTTTTTTTTCTCCGGAATAATTTTTCCAGTCATCTGTTTTTGAATTGCCTTTGTCGAGTACTTCTTCCGAAAATGTATTCCACTCATTACATGCCGGACATTTGCCTAACCATTTAGCACTTTCATAACCGCAGTTATTGCAAAAGAAGGCAGTTTTTATTTTGCTCATGGTAACAAAGGTAGTGGTGAGAAAAAGAAATTAAGGTGCTATGATGCAGTATTTACGCGTACTCTATTGCTTTCTGCTATAAAAGCAAAAGGGCCAACATTGCTGTTGACCCAATCACTTACTAACCCATTAAATTCAGCCTCTAAATTACAATAATGGGGCAGATGGCAAAATTATTTTTATGAGCGGTGAGACGATTGGGAACCCAGAACACTTTAAAATAAAAAATAATTTAATTATCATTTACACTCGTTAATCTATTCACGTTCGTAAGTAATTGTAGTTTCCTTTTTTTGGTTCACATGCCAATGGTTTAATTTTTGCCGCCTTTTTTAAATTAAGTAATTGTAAATCATCGTTCTAATATTTATGAAATAAAACATTATATAAATATTTAATGATATTAATAAAATAAAAATATTATTCATAGTATAATTTTTTTATAAATTGTTAACGAATTGTTAGGGAGATGAAGATATATTTAATTAAAAAGTTATGTGTTTAGGTGATGTCTTCAACCTTTCAATGGGGTTTCCGAAATTACCAAACTGGTTCAATAAACTTGGGTTTGGCGAAAAATTGTTGAAAAGGTTCAAATTTTAATCAGAAATATAAAATATATTCGCGCTAAATTTTAATTTAATTAGACAAATTTTTTTTAGTGCAGCATTTAACATTTCTTTATTGTCTAACACAAACTTTGTTGTTCAATCATTTAAAACCAACTACATGAGAAAAAGTATCTTGATGGGCTTATGTGCATTTCTCTTCGCTTTAGGCGCAGTTGCACAGAATGCCACCGTAACCGGTAAGGTTGTGGACGAGAAGGGGGCTCCAATCGCCGGGGCTTCGGTTTTGGAGAGAGGGACTAAAAACGGTACGAACACCGGTAACGATGGTTCCTTTTCCCTTAATGTAAAAACAGGCGCTACGCTGGTAATTACCGGAGTAGGATTCGAGGCACGTCAACTGGCTGCTACTTCCAACAACCTGATGATCCAGCTTACTCCGGATGTAAAATCACTGAGTGAGGTGGTAGTAACCGGTTTCGGTTCTCAGATTAAGAAGGAACTGACAGGAAACATTGCCCGCGTGAAAGGCAAGGATATCGAGTTCATGCCTACGCCTTCAGTGGACGCTGCTTTGCAAGGTAAAGCTGCGGGTGTTTATGTAAACAGCCAGAGCGGTAAACTCGGACAAGCAGTGAGTGTTCGCGTACGCGGTAGTTCTTCTATCTCTGCGGGTAGCGAGCCATTGTATGTTGTAGATGGTGTGCCCATCACAACCGGCACAACCGGTAGCCAGGGTGGCCAGGGTGTGCCCACTAGCAATTATGGTGGTGCTACTAACCCATTGGTTGACCTGAACCCCAACGATATTGAGTCTATAGAAGTATTGAAAGATGCTTCTGCCGGTGCCATCTTTGGTTCCCGCGCTGCTAATGGTGTGGTGCTGATCACAACCAAGAAAGGTAAGGGTGGAAAGACCAATGTGTCATTGAACGTTCAAACCGGTAATGCACAGTCCAGCCGTCGTGTACCAATGTTGAATTCAGAACAGTATGCTGAATTGTTGCTGGAGGGTGCCAAATATGTTGATGACTTCTTCGGAGTCCCAACCAACGATCCGGGAAGCGATACAGAATTTGCCAAGTTTTGGATGAACAATCAAAGTTTTGGCCTTTGGGGAACAGACCCTAAGAGAACATACGAATGGCAGGATGTGGTTTTCCAAAAAGGACAATACCGCCAGGTTGATCTGCAGATGAGCGGCGGCAACGATAAAACCAAGTTCTTCATTTCCGGTCAGTACCTGGATCAGGGTGGTATCATCATTGGTAACAACCTGGAGCGTATGACTGCCCGCATGAACATCGATCACAAAGCAACTGATTGGCTGACCATTGGTTTGACTACCAATTTTGCCCGTTCATTTAACAGACGTCTGCCTGACGATAATGCATTCTCCAATCCATTACAGAGTGTAGCATTGATGCCGATGAGTCCAAATATTATTCCTGCCGGCCAGCCCGGTGCAGGGTTGCCTACTGGAACTCCTCCCGGAAATGTGAATCTGCCGATGTATTATAATCCACAGATTACTGTAGACTATGGGCGATTTACAGCCGAGTCTTTCAGAAATTTTAGTACAGGCTATGCTACCATTAAATTGTTGCCGGGCTTGACTTTCCAGTCAGAGTTTGGTATGGA
>JBJTTC010000166.1:0-7777 GCA_046079965.1 Sediminibacterium sp.
AACAGGGTATCGGACTTCTCTTCACCCTTCGGGGAATACCCCAGTTGTATTATGGTACTGAAATTCTCATGAAGAATTATAAGAATCCCAGTGATGCAATGGTACGCCTCGATTTCCCCGGCGGTTTTCCTGGTGATGCAGTCAATAAATTTTCATCTTCAGGAAGAACTGCCCTTGAAAATGAAGCATTCAATTATATTCGGCAACTGGCGAATTATAGAAAAAAATCCCTGCCCTTACAAATAGGTACCACCAAGCAGTTTCTTCCGGCAAATGGTGTCTATGTCTTTACTCGCAGCCATAAAAACCAAACCGTGATCTGTATTTTGAACAGGTCGGGAGAAGCCAGAGAAATTTCCTTCGGAGATTATGAAGAAGCATTCACCGGGTTTTCAAAAGCCATAGATGTACTGACAGGAGAAACGTTTACCCGGTCACTGCGCATGGGTTCGGGGCAGTTCAGCATTCTTGAATTAAAGAAATAGAGGAGTCATACATGAAAAGCAATCGAATTTAACCAGCACCCATGGCAAAAAGAGTATCCACCGGTGGCTCCTCCGACAGGAAGTCCGCTACTTTGCTAAAGAATGCTCAGCCATATGAGTCCATTCATTTTGTTGACACATCTCAACCAGTATGGAACTACTCTCTTTTCTCGGATGAAGATATTCGTAATTTTCAACAAGGCACCCATTATCGTTTGTATGAACATTTTGGCAACCACCAACTAAAAGTAAATGATACGGAAGGTACTTACTTTGCTGTTTGGGCACCCAATGCTACGTTCGTATCTGTGGTTGGCCATTTTAATCAGTGGAATACGGGAGCCCATCCCTTAAAAGTTCGGCTTGATCAATCGGGTATTTGGGAGGGTTATATACCCGGTATTCAACAGGGGGAGGCATACAAATATCATATTCACGGTTTTCAGGGTATTCGGCTCGACAAAGGAGATCCGTTTGCACGGTATTGGGAAAAAAGACCCCAGACAGCCTCAATTGTTTGGACCATCAACCACGAATGGAAAGACCAGCAATGGATGAAAGCCAGAAAAAAAAGCAATCGACTCAATGCACCCTTCTCTGTATATGAAGTTCATCTCGCCAGTTGGATGCGTCCGGATCCGAATAACGAAGAAGTATATAATACCTATGCCCAAATAGCTGAGAGGTTGGTTCCATATTTGCAGGACATGGGATTTACTCATGTGGAATTTATGCCGGTCATGGAGCATCCATTTGATGGAAGCTGGGGATACCAGGGAACCGGATATTTTGCGCCTACCTCCCGATTCGGTGAACCCGGAGATTTTGCAGCACTGGTTGATGCTTTGCACCAGGCAGGAATTGGCGTAATTCTCGATTGGGTGCCTTCCCATTTCCCCTACGACGCCCACGGCTTGTTCATGTTCGATGGAACCCATACTTATGAGTATGCAGACATGCGCAAGGGCTACCATCCGGACTGGAATTCCTACATCTTTAATTACAAAAGGGGGGAGGTAAAATCTTTTCTCATCAGCAGTGCCCGTTTTTGGTGTGATTGCTTCCATGCTGATGGGTTGCGCGTTGATGCGGTAAGTTCTATGCTGCGGCTGGATTACAGCCGTTCTGCACACCAGTGGGAACCCAATGAGTACGGAGGAAATGGTAACCTGGAAGCGATTGCTTTCATCAAAGATCTAAATGAAACCCTTTACCGCGATTTTCCAGATATACAAACCATTGCGGAAGAAGCAACTGACTGGCCGGGAATTAGTAAGCCTACATTTGAGGGCGGACTTGGATTTGGAATGAAATGGATGATGGGATGGATGCACGATACACTTGATTATTTCAAGATGGATCCGATATTCCGGCAATTTCATCAGAATAAGTTCTCTTTCAGCATGATGTATTTCTATGATGAAAATTTCATGCTTCCCCTGAGTCACGATGAAGTTGTTCACGGAAAAAGTCCGATGATCTATAAAATGCCCGGAGATGAATGGCAAAAATTTGCTAACCTTCGGTTGCTCTATTCGTATATGTTCACTCATCCCGGGGCAAAACTGTTGTTCATGGGAAATGAAATAGGAAGTACAACGGAGTGGAATTACAAAAAAGAATTGCCATGGCATTTGTTGCAATTTGATTGCCACCTTGGCATGCAGCATTGCGTTCGCCAGCTGAATCAACTGTATAGAAATGAACCGGCCTTGTATGAAAAACAATTTGAGCCGGGAGGTTTTGAATGGATTGATCTGAACCACCGCAGTGAGTCAGTCATGGTTTATGGGCGAAATGGAAAGAAATCCTCCGATCGCCTGATCATTGTATTGAACGTTACGCCGGTAGTGAGAAAAAATTGGCAAATAGATGTATTTGGAAAAAAGAAGTGGATGGAAATATTCAACAGCAATGATGCAGTTTACTGGGGTACAGGAGATGTGGTCAACCAATCAATCGATGTTCAACTTGTCGATAAAGAGACGCAGTGTTACCGGCTTACCCTGCATCTACCTGCCCTTTCAGCCATTGTGCTTAAGTGATGTTCACTGATCAGGAAAGGCATGGAATTACAACCCGAAAACAACTTCCTTTCCCCGGCTCCGACCAGCGTATGCTGATGCTTCCCCCATGGTACTCTTCCACAATTCTCTTCGTCAAAGCCAATCCCAGTCCCCAACCCCGCTTTTTTGTTGTAAAACCTGCAGTGAATACAGATTCCTGTTCTGCTAAACCCATTCCTTTCCCATCATCAGTGATGTCTATAAACAGGTTAGTACCTTCTGATTGTCCTTTAATGATTATGGTTCCCTTTCCCTCTAAAGCGTCGAGTGAATTTTTGAGTAAATTTTCGATTACCCAATCAAACAGAGGGGGTGATAAAAGAGCAGTTTTTTGCTGTATGTTTTCCAAATCGCAAATGATTTGCACCCTTCCACCCACACGCCGACTCATGTATTCAACTACTTCTAAAATGCGTACGGCAGGACTTTCCTTTTCAAGTGAAGGTGGACTCCCAATTTTTCCAAATCGGTCCGTCACCAACTGAAGTCGATTTACATCTTTGTTTAATTCCCCTGCAATATCAATGTTCTCAGGGCGCTCTTTGAGCAGTTCCACCCAACCTCGTAAGTTACTCACAGGTGTTCCCAATTGGTGAGCTGTTTCACGTGCCATGGAAACCCAGAGTGCCTGTTGTTGATTTTTATATACATAACGAAGGGATACAAACATGAGAGCAATGAACAAACTGGCTATCATCAATTGAATCAGAGGATACCAGCGAATCTCATCCATCAGAGCGCTCTTGCCGTAGTAATAATAGTTTGCAGTAAATGGCTGCTCTTTCAATACCAACACAATTGGCTGGGGTTGATATTTTTTAAAACTTTCCAATTGTTTTCTTAAATACCCCGGTTCTTGTTGTACCCTCTGGCTATCCAAATTGATATAATTGCCGGTAATGCTATCTTTTTCATTGGTTTCAATGATAGGAATCTTTTTGTTTTGAATCGAAAGATGGGTGGCAAGGGTGATGCTTGCACTGTCGGAAGACTGCAAAATGGTTCGCTGGGCTTCCACCCAGGTATTAACGTGCATTCGTTCATCCTCTTCCAATCGGTTGGCAAGATAGCGGGAATAGAAAACGCTACTGATGACTCCCAATAATGCAAAAATTACCAGCAACCATTTCCAGGAAAGTCTGTATTGGATCACATTCTTCACTTCATAAAATTAGTTGAAATAAATAAACGATTTTCAACCAAAAAAAAGCCGGCTGATGCGCCGGCTCTAGAAATTATACTGAAAAAAAATTATCCGAAAATACCACCCTTCTTTAGGGTCTTGGTGCCTTGACCAATTTTGAATCCGTTGTGGTAAATTTCGATCTTATACTCACCCTCCAGGTATTTGTCAGAGCGTTTCAAATCAAAGTTGACAGGAACTACTTTTCCCTGTTCATAATTCACACCTAGTTTACTGGTAAAACTCTTAGTGCCCTCTTCACGGGTTGTAAAGCTATTGCCGGCATCCGTAATTACCTTCCCATCCGGTCCAGTTACAACAACAAACAATTCTTTGGTGCCGGTGGGGGTAACCCTGTTAACATCCAATACAAATTGTACGCGAAGCAAGTCGGCTTTATTTGCCCGAGTAGTTTCTTTTTCCTTGCCACTGCTGGAAATGGCAAAGGCACCAATGCCTATCTGGGAAGCATGAAGGGTGGAAGCAACATCAACTTTGTCTTCCAGTTGTTTCTTTTCGGTTTTGGTAACAGTTAAATTCTGTTCCAGGTTCTGCTTTTCCGAAGTCAATTGTGTCTTTTCTGTCGACAGTTGCTCATTTGCCACTGTCAATTGCTTGTTTTCACCTTTTAATTTTTCTATTTCAGCAAACAAGCCATCTACTTTACCATTCAATTCCCCAATCAGTTTTTTGGCTGCAGTGAGTTCAGACTCTGTAGCATTTTTCTTCTTCAATATGCTGCTGATATTACTCTTCAGCTGAACAATATCTGCATTCTTAGCTGCCAGGTCACCCGTCAGTTGAACGGTAGTTGTTGTCAGAGAATCTGCCTTGGCTGAAATCTCCAGAAAATCCTGCTGCAAAGCTGAGCGGGCACTATCTATGCTGGAAATCTTAGATTCCAGGTTGTTGACAGCTAACCGGTGCTGGCTCTTGTCATAAAAAATATAACCCCAGGTTGCCGCCAACGCAACAATGAGTACACCATAAATCAGTTTCCTGTTGTCCTTTTGCTCAGGGAGTTGATTCTGTTCATTTTCGTAATTTTCCATGTTTTGGTTTTTTAGAATAAAGATTGATAGATAATAATATGTTCTTCGCCTTAAAAAACAAGCCCCGCCTTCAACGGTTCACTTAGGTCGAGCCGGAGAGCGGGTATTGGTATGAGACAATATTAGCCAAAACCATGCCAATTAGGTAAAAGTTACCCCTTTTTTTCAAGAAAAATCCAATTTACGGAACAGTATGGTAGTTCAATAAAAACTAACAACAGTTAGGGTTTCCAGTTAATGGGTCATTGATTTCGCTTAAAAAATAGCGACCCTCTCTACAGGGGGGTATGCCGGGTTTTATGGACATGGTTCATTCCGAAGAACCGTTGTCTTGAACTCAACCGGGAAGTTCATTTAACATCCGGATTTAGTTGATTCACCTAATGCACCTTTTTGTTATCCCATTTGCTATCCCGGGTGAATGTTCACAACTTTCAACCAACGTATTTCTTTTTTTGTTAATCCGGTTCCATCTTTGCAGGAATGTCTGTCGAAAAGATTCTTAAGCAATGGAAGAAAAAAGAATTCCGTCCTATATACTGGCTGGAAGGGGAGGAGCCCTATTTTATTGATGTACTGCTCGATTATGCAGAAAACAAAATATTAACACCTGCAGAAGCTGAGTTCAATCTGACTGTTTTTTATGGTAAGGATGCTGCTATCGCAGATATCATCAACGCTTGTCGCCGTTATCCGATGCTGGCAGAGAGACAGGTAGTAGTTCTCCGAGAGGCACAGATGATGCGTGATGTGGAAGAGTTACAGGCTTATATTGAAAAGCCCTTGCAATCTACCGTGCTGGTCGTCGCTTATAAGGATAAAAAGTTAGATGGAAGGAAGCAGTTACCAAAAATCATCGCCAAATCAGGCGAATTGCTCAGCACCAAAAAATTATACGAGAATCAGTTGCCCGAATGGATCGAGCAAATGGTTGAGTCCCAGAGTTTACAAATTGAACCAAAGGCAATCGAAATGCTGGTGAACCACATTGGGAATGACCTGAACAGACTTTACAATGAAACTGTCAAGTTAGCGGTGAATTTAGAGGGTAGAAAAAAAATATCGGTAGATGACATAGAAGAATTCATAGGCGTAAGCAAAGAGTTCAACGTTTTTGAATTACAAACAGCTTTTGGGAAAAAGAATCTCTCCAAAACAATGCAAATCATTCAATACTTTGATGCCAATCCCAAGGCAGGTCCCATACAAATGATTCTTCCGGCCCTCTTCAATTTTTTCAGTAAAGTATATATGTTGTATTCTCTCCGGGGAGCAGATGCGCAGGTCATTGCATCTCGATTGGGAGTCAAACCTTATTTCATAGGGGAATACCAGGAATCTTCCAGGCGCTATTCGTATGAACAAATAGAAAGAGCACTCTTGTTGTTGCACCATTATAACCTGCGCATGGTGGGTATAGGTGACCCCGGCAGCTCTGAAGCCGATTTGATGAAAGAATTGGCTGTGAAGATCATGGTATAATCAGTGAGTCAAACCCAGCAAGTATTTCCTTGCTATCTGTTCATCCTTGCCAATTTGCTCACGAAGTTCCGTGGGAGAATTGAATTTGTGCTCATCCCTGATAAAGTCAAGTAATTCAACTTGAATGGTTTGGCCGTACAAATTTCCCGACCAGTCAAACAAATGCACTTCAATTACCCGACTTTTCCCATCAACCGTGGGCCGTATGCCAATATTCATCATACCACCATGAATGATGAAACTTCTCGGATCAAGACTTTGTTGTAACCGAACGCGAACAACATACACACCATTGGCAGGAATTAGCTTGTCCTCTTCAGCTATTTGTAAATTCGCAGTGGGATAGCCGAGTGTTCTCCCCATTCTCTTCCCTTCAATTACCGTTCCTTCAAAGAAGTAGGGATAGCCCAGCAGTTGATTGGCCTCAGCGTTGCGGTGTTCCAGCAAAGCACTTCGGATGCGGGTGGAACTGATGGCCGATTCCTGTAACATTTGTTCATTGATTTCATACACCCTAAACCCCCATTTCTCACCCATTGTTTCCAACAAATGGTAATCACCCTTTCTGTTCTTCCCAAAACGATGGTCGTATCCAATGATCACCGCATGTGGTCGGAACAACTTGACTAAAAAATGTTCCACGAAATCTTCCGCACTGCCCTGCGCAAAAGCATGATCGAAGGGAACTACGACCAGGTGATCAATACCGGCAGCAGTAAGCAGCGCTTTTTTCTCCCGAAGGGTGGTCAATAATTTTACGTCCCCGGGAATCGATGCAATCACCTTCCGCGGATGTGGAAAAAAAGTGATAATGATTGTTTCCCCCCCGAGGCCATCAGCAACCTCCTTCATCTGTTTCAATATCTTTTGGTGACCGGTATGCACCCCGTCAAAACTTCCAATGGTAATGACCGCACGCTGAATAACCGGTAATTCACCCACACCAATTTCATGTATTTTCATCGGCGCCAAATTTAAGCAGCTTTCTCCAATATATATTCTCTCATCATTGGATCAAATCGGAGCCTCTTCATGGGATTCAGTTGAGTGGGATTGATTACCTTTGCTCTACTCACCTTTACCATGTCAATTTACGCACGCAGAGGGGTATCAGCACAAAAAGAAGAAGTACACCACGCCATTCGCCGCCTCGACCATGGTTTGTATCCTAACGCATTTTGTAAAATGTATCCCGATTGGGTTGGTGGCGATCCTGAATGGGTGAACATCATGCATGCCGATGGTGCAGGGACCAAAAGCATTCTTGCCTATCTCTACTGGAAAGAAACCGGTGATGTTTCTGTTTGGAAAGGCATTGCTAGGGACGCCGTTGCAATGAATCTAGATGACCTGCTCTGTGTAGGGGTTACTGATAACCTGCTTTTTTCCTCCACCATCGACCGCAATAAATTATTGATTGGTGGGGAAGTTTTGGAAGCCGTCATCGAAGGCACCAGGTAACGAATGTTGATGCCATATTCAGAAAGCAATGCAAAATATTCCCTGGTG
>JBJTTC010000167.1:0-2563 GCA_046079965.1 Sediminibacterium sp.
GATTAGTTGTGCTGCCTGACTGCCATTTTCTTCCAAAGCGTAAACTTGTATGGAAGCTGTACGATGCAATTGTCTGCCTTCTCTGTCAAGAGCTCTGAACATAGTATCTTCCATGCGCAAAGACTGCATCAGAATACTGTCCTGTTCACAATACCTCGCAGCAGCTTCGAAATCACCCTGTAAACGTGCTTGTAAATATTCTCTCCCCGCATCTAGCGCATTCTCAGCACCTTTCTGCTCTTCTTGAAGGGAAGAACATGATAAAAGTAAAATGAATAGAAAAGAATATTTCATGGAATAAAGGTACAGTTTTATCCAAAGGAGCCCATAGTGGAGCAGTTCTGTCAATTTGATGTTGATAAAATGGGTGCCAAAACATATTCAACTTCTAACAGCTATTGAATTGTTCAAACTTTATTAATTTCAGTAAAATTTTAATGAATGCTGAAAAATTCCATTTTCCTGATAGGAATGCTGGTCTTTTTGCTAGTTGCCTGTCAAGTAAAAAATGAAAATAAAGATACCGGTCTTATTGACGGTCACCCCGCCTGGATGATGCAGGGAAATATTTACGAGGTAAATGTCCGGCAATATACCCCTGAAGGTACTTTCAGGGCATTTGAAGCCCATCTGGATCGGTTGCGCGACATGGGTGTACATACCCTTTGGTTTATGCCCATCCAACCTATCAGCAAGGTCGATAGGAAGGGAACACTGGGAAGCTATTACGCCGTGGCTGATTATACCGGTATCAATCCGGAGTACGGTACAATGGAGGACTGGAAGCACTTGGTTGAAGCAGCTCATGCCAAGGGATTCAAAGTAATGATGGACTGGGTGCCCAATCATTCAGGAGCCGATCATTACTGGTTGACCAAACACCCTGATTTTTATGTGCGCGATAGTGCAGGAAATGCAATTTCACAATTCGATTGGACAGATACCCGTAAACTCAATCATAGCAATCCGGCATTAAGAGATACCATGATTGAGCAACTGAAATTTTGGATTCGTGAAAGCAATATTGACGGTTATCGCTGTGATATGGCACACCTGGTACCTCAAGAATTCTGGATACAATGCGTTCGGGAATTGAAAAAAATGAAAAATATTTTCATGTTGGCTGAAGCAGATGCTGCCTGGTTGCATACAGCAGGATTTGATGCTACTTATGGCTGGCCTGAGTTCCACCTCATGAATGATATTGCTGCCGGAAAAAAGAAGCCAACCGATCTCGTTGCCTTTCTTCATCAATTAGACAGCACATTTCCTGCGAATGCCATTCGCTTACGGTTTACCAGCAACCACGATGAGAACAGTTGGAACAAAGCCGATTATGGAACACTACCCGGACCAATACACGCACCATTTTCCATCTTAACCCAAACACTTCCCAGGTCTTTGCCCCTGGTATATAGCGGACAAGAAGAACCAATTTTACGTGCCATACCCTTCTTTGAAAAAGATACCATGGTATTCAAGCAACTGGGTAGAGCTGCATTTTATCAAACTTTACACCGGCTTAGAAAAAACAATACTGCCTTACAACCAAACGCATCCTTCACATTACTAGGTACACCATTCCCGGAACAAGTAGTGGCTTTTACGCGTGAAAATGGAAAAAGTAAAATCCTGGTGTTAGTGAATCTATCCGCTCAACCTGTGAATTTCCAGTTGAAAGATGCAAAGCTTGAAGGGAAAGCCCGTAATATTTTCAGCAATTCTTCTGAATCATTGAGTGCCGATGTTTATTTCGCACTCGATGCCTGGGGTTATAAGGTATACGAACTCAATCAATGATCAAGCAACAACATGACAAGAGCTGAACTCATCAATCAAATAAACAGTAAGCAATCTTATCTGTGTGTTGGTCTGGATACTGACCCTGACAAAATACCGACCCATCTTCGTTCACAAGACGATGCTGTTTTTCGTTTTAATCAGGAAATAGTAGCTGCCACCAGCGAACATTGTGTGGCATACAAGATCAATACAGCTTTTTATGAGTCCCAGGGGAAAGCTGGATGGGAAGCAATGGAGAAAACACTTGCTATTATTCCAAAGACCCATCTTGCCATCGCTGATGCGAAACGAGCTGATATTGGTAATACATCAGCACAGTATGCTAAAACTTTTTTTGAAGTGCTGCCATTTGAAGCGATTACTGTTGCACCCTATATGGGAAAAGATAGTTTGCGGCCATTTTTGGAATACAAAAACAAATGGACCATCGTTTTGGGACTAACATCCAATCTGGGGAGTCATGATTTTCAGCAATTGGAATTATCAGCGGAATCGGGG
The DNA here is from genome assembly GCA_046079965.1 of Sediminibacterium sp. Classification (GTDB taxonomy): domain Bacteria; phylum Bacteroidota; class Bacteroidia; order Chitinophagales; family Chitinophagaceae; genus Sediminibacterium. The sequence goes on from JBJTTC010000167.1 coordinate 2,302, forward strand.
GGAGGAAAATTATACCAGCAGGTCATGAAAAAAGTCGCTTCCTGGGGAACTCCCGATAACCTGATGTTTGTGGTGGGAGCAACTTCTCCTGAGGGATTGCGGGAAATCAGGCAGGCTTATCCGGAACACTTTTTTCTGGTACCTGGGGTTGGGGCACAAGGCGGAAGTCTGGAAGCCGTTTCAGCGGCCGGACTCAACAGGGATGCAGGACTTCTCGTAAATGTTAGTCGGGCAATTCAATATGCTTCATCTGACAAAGATT
>JBJTTC010000168.1:0-2666 GCA_046079965.1 Sediminibacterium sp.
TTAGTCAGGAAGGAGATTGTGTCCTATAGCATAGATAGACATGTATCTCTGCTATATCTCGCCATTCCAAGCTCTGTAACTTGAGTGGAAGGAACCAACAAGCGGCGCTGCCGTGGTCTTCTGTCTTGCCTTGTGTGTCAAGATCGACCTGCCTTGTTGTGCTGGCTGCGTCCAGCTTGTAAGTGACTTGATTGTTCGTTCTTCATTGGGAAGCTGAGAGTAGCACATGCTGTGCGAAACCAAACAATCAAGTCTCCTTGTACTGACGACAGCACTGTGGACTGCCGTCAGGTGATCTAGACGCGACATCGTCTTCAAGCCGCCTCCTCAGCCAGCATCAGCACCCCACAACACTCTGGGAGTGTTATTAGTGGTACTGGGTGGTAAAGTGAGGGTCCTCCGGGCACGGAAGGGTAATGGGTGGGCTTGTGATCACTGTGAAGTAAATACACCGGGCCGGTACAGCTGTGTCAAGGAGCTTGCGCTCCTATAGGTTATGGGCCCACACGGCCTGGTGTAAATAGTTATAAACATTGGTCATAATGGCATCGGGTAGTCAAGACATTGGGGATGGTGGTCCTCAACTTGATCCAAAATTTGCAAAGACAGCTGCTGAGTTGAAGCCTGGGGCTTCACTCTTCGACGCAGATGAGGCCAGCTCATCTTCTGCATCTCCAGCAAAGCCAGCAAAGACGTCCTCAAAGGAGAGCCTGTACGAGAACTTCCCAGGGATCGATGCTCTCCTGTCCACTTATGATCCAAAGGATCCCACGGAGGTCAACGCAGTCCGGGTTGAGATGAACATCAGCCTGGACGATGATGGAGCGAACTTCGAGACTTGGGACAGGGATTTCAAGTCAGCGTGCGAATCAAAGGGGAAGTGGGTCACAGTGGCGCTGCTCAACCATCTACCCAGGACCAAGGCAGACAGCGCAGCCAAGCAGCTCATCAACAGCAAAATCACAAGGGAAGCCAGCAGAATGATTGCGGGGCTGGAGTCAGGCCACACCATGTACATGGCCATCAGGGCCAGGTATGTAGGTGGGAGCAATTGGCATGCAAACCACCGGTGGTTGGCGGAGCTCCACAACAAGCGAATGGGCAATGAGGAGACCTTCGCGGCCTTCGTTTCCAGGAAACAGGAGCTGGTGACAGCACTCCAACATAATGGCTACATGGTAAGATGGGGAGAGCTTGCACAAGCTGTCTTCCTCAACCTGCCCCTGGAGTTCGGTCCGCATTACCTCAATCTCCAAGGACAAAATCAGAAGAACACCGCACAGGAGATGGTGTATGCACTGGAGGCCATGGCCAAGGAGATTGGCTTTGATGATCAGCAGCCCAGAGCGAAGAGAGTCATCGCCACACCTGCAGCAAGGGCAGCTGCCATGCCAGCTGTGGGACCAGCTGTGGGACCAACACCTCCACCTACAGGGCAGAGAGGAGGGGGCCTTACTAAGGCAGAGAAGCTGGCAGCTCGTGCTGCAACCATCCTGGAGGCAAAGCTGAGGCAGGCAGGCAGTGGAGCAGTGCCTTCTTCTTCCTGGAGGGGCAACTCAAGAGGCCCACAAGGCCCACCTGTGTGTCACAGGTGTGGCGAGGAGGGCCACACTCATCATACCTGTACTGCCACAGTGGTCAAGGCACATGCTGCTGTCATCCAGGGACCCTCTTCATCCAGATCAGGTGCTGATGTGAGGGACAACAGCTGGGATGAGACTGCAGGTGGTGCATCACAACCTTCTGCACTGTCTGTTGGGTTGAATGTGTTCCCACATGAGAAGGAAGTGAGTGGGTCTGATCCATGGCTCGTGGACTGTGGAGCCAACATTGTCCTAGTGAGGGATATTGGCTGTTTGCATAACACCCAAATGCTTGAGACACCCCAACCAATTATGTTGGCAACCAGTGCTGTTGGGGGTGCTATTGCTGTGGGGTCAGTGTATCTGAGATGTGGTGAGAAGGTAATTGAGCTGCCTGAAGTGTACTGTGATCCACAGGCATCTCACAATTTGCTTTCCATGTCTGCTGTGGTCAAGGCAGGGATGTCTTTTCAGACCAGTGAAACTGGGGAGCCAGTATCTCTGCATGCTCTGTCAGGCCAGTTTTGTGAGATAGACCATGTGGATGGACTGTACTATCTCTCTGGTGTCCATGCTGTATCCTCATGTGAGAGTAGTCCACTTATTTCAAACAGTGGCATTCATCATCATCAGTTTTGTGCCACTCATGTGAAGATGTCACCTGAGGAGTTGAGAGTCTTGTGGCACAAGAGATTGGCCCATCCTTGTCCTCAATACCTTGACAAACTGATCAAAGGGGGCATGGTGCAGGGTTTGCCTGATATTCTGGCGAACTCCAAGACCACTCCTCAGCCTTGCAAGGACTGTCTTCAGGGAAAGGGTGCTGCCCCACCTTTTCCCAAAGATGGAGAGGAGCAGGTAGTGTCAATCACAGAGCCTCTTCAGCTGATTCATGCTGACACAGCTGGGAGAATTTCTGCTCGTGGTGTGCTAGGTGAGCAGTACTTTATCACTCTGCTCGATGATTTTACAGGATATAAGATTGTTGTGTGTGTGAAGTCAAAGGCAGAGATCCCAGATGCTTTGATTGCAGAACTCAACAAACTTATGAATAGGACTGGCAGGAGCATCATGTTCTTAAGG
>JBJTTC010000169.1:0-4489 GCA_046079965.1 Sediminibacterium sp.
CTTGCCAATCGTGGAAACAAACCGACTCACCGCATCAGTTTTCACTACCGAGTTGCCTGATTTGTCTGTAGCAATGGTTTGCATGGTACAATCCGAACTAAAAGAGAGGCAACTGCAGCAGAGTCGGCATTGCGCTTACAGTCGATAAAATGAGGGTGGATTTGACAACTTGCATAAATGAACGTTTGATATATAAAAGCAAGGGAATTGACACGCTCACTCATTGAGAAGAAAAGAGGATTTTAATTACCTACGGGAGCATATCACCATCCGAGGCATTGGTATTTGATGCAAAAATGCTGAAACAAAGACCACTACAAAAACCCACTTCTGTTCTATCACATCTAATGATCGTTCAAGCTATGTTTTTTGCCATTCACATAATTCGAATTAGTGTTAATGAGAGCGCTCATAATTTTATGCTCAGATCTTATCCTTACTGTCATCATAAAAGAAGATGTTCAGGAAACATTTTAAAACTTCATACATGAAATTTTTTACGGCCAAAATAGCACCCCTATATATTTTGCTATTCATTTTGACATGTTACAATGTGACTATGAGTCAAACACTACAACGCAGAGTTCAATTCGGTGCAAGAATTGAATACGTTACTGCCGACGAAATGAAAGGTTGTAAAGTTTTGCAGGTTATCGGGGCAACCAGTAAGGCCCTTGCGCTTCAGGAAAACGATCTGATCATTAAAATTGGTGATCGGTCATTTACCTCTACCAATGATTTTATTCAAAAATTCCTTTCTTATGTGCCAGAGCAGGAGGTACAGGTAACTATTTTGCGCGAGCAGAAAAAGCTGATACTTAAAGCAAAGGCCGTGGCGCGACCCCTCGAAACAGACGACAATGCATCTGTTTTGTATGAAGCAGCACCTTTTAAAAAGGGGCACTTGCGTGTTATCATAAACAAGCCCTTCAAAAACAACAAGATGCCCGGAATGCTTTTCATTCCCGGCTATACCTGCAGCAGCATTGATGAATTACCGAACGAGCATCCGTATAAACAAATAATTGATGCATACGTTGATGCCGGGTATGTCACGTTGAGAATTGAAAAAAGCGGACTGGGTGATAGCAAAAACACTCCACCCTGTGAATCATGTGACTTAAAAGATGAGATCCAAAATTTTGAGGCAGGTTTAAAAAAATTAAAATCACTTTCATTCGTAGATACGAATAAAATCATCATAGTTGGTCATTCGATGGGTGGCATTATCGCACCTGCACTAAGTGCAAAGCATAAGGTAGCAGGCGTTGTAGTTTATGGAACGACTGCAAAATCTTGGTTTGAAAATCAATTGGAAATGTACCGAGTACAGAATAAGCTGGCAGGCATGAATCCGATTGAAGTAGAGGGCTCTGTAATCGAACAATATGACTTGAATTATCGCTATTTCGTAAAGAAGGAGAAGCTGGAAAATATAGCAAAGAACCCTAAAGCAGACAGTCTTTTACGGGCTACATGGGAATATGACGGCAAAGGGAAAATTTTTTCCAGAAATGCTGAATACTGGCGACAAATTCAGGACATACCCCACCTGATCAACTGGAAAAACACAGATGCCAAAGTATTGGTACAATTCGGAGAGTCTGACTTCCAGGCCTTTTCAAAATCTGACCACCAGCAAATTGTCAATACAGTGAATCATTTTCATCCGGGAAATGCTGAGCTTATCACTTACCCCCTAACCGATCATTTTTTTGCCAAATCGGGCACCATGCAGGAGGCTTTTAATAAGTTCCAAAATGGAAACCTACAACAGCTATTTGAAGAATATAATCGTGAGGTAGGTATTTCCGCGGTGCAATGGAGCAATAAAATACTTGGTCTTGAAGAATATAAAGTCGCCAAAAAAGGTTGGGTTAAATTAAATACTGAACGATATCCCGGGAAACAAGATGACATCGTATTTATCAATGAAATGACCGGCTGGTATGTGAATGGTTTTGGAAATATTTACCATACGCGTAATGGAGGAAATACCTGGACTAAACAACTTGAAAAGAAGGGAACTTTTTTCCGCTGTATTGCCTTTATCGATAGCCTGACGGGATTTGCCGGAACAGTAGGTACTGACTACTTTCCTAATGTAACAGATACAATACCACTGTATAGAACAACAGATGGCGGTAAAAGCTGGAGTCCGGTGCAATACAATGGCCCTTATGTAAAAGGTCTTTGTGCCATAGATGTTGTCAGGGAACAGTATATCAATCATGGAAAGATAGATTTCAAAATACATGTTTATGCGGTGGGCCGAGTAGGATCGCCAGCGAATATGATGGTTTCACACGATGGTGGAGCGACCTGGTCTTCGAAAAGCATGAACCAGGACTGTAAAATGCTGTTTGACATTAAGATGTTCAATAAAAAAGATGGAATTGTTTGTGCCGGTACAAATGAAGATGTACAAAATTCAAACGCACTTATTTTGAAAACAACTGATGGAGGAGAGACTTGGACAAAAGTATACCAATCAAATAGGCCGTTTGAAAATACCTGGAAAGCTTCTTTCCCTTCTAATAAAATCGGATATGTAACCATCCAATCATACAATGCCAATCCATCTGTAAAGCAGCAACGTATAGTAAAAACCACAGACGGAGGAAACACATGGCAGGAAATCAATTTGGTAGAAGACGCTGGTGCGCGTGAATTTGGAATTGGATTTGTCGATGAAAATCATGGATTTGTGGGAACAATGAATAGCGGCTATGAGACAAAAGATGGAGGAAAGACTTGGATTCCCGTTAACTTAGGAATGGCGTGTAATAAAATAAGAATCTATAAAAGTGAGAAAGGTGAAGTGTATGGTTATGCCATAGGTGTTGATGTTTTTAAAGGTTCGTTCTAAAGAAAAAAATAATTTTAAAAATATTTCTATGAAATTAAAGTCACTTTTGCTGATACTCTCGAGTACCCTGATGTTTTTTACACATGCACAGATTCTAAAAAGAAAACATGCAAATGGAATAATGTATCAGCCCCTATCCGCTTCAATCAATCTAGAAAAATCTTATAGCGGTGAAGGCGGTGTACTGATAGATTCAGTTTTATCAAACTCAACATCTGAAAAGGGGGGAATAAAGAAAGGTGACATTTTGGTAGAAATAAATGGTATTAGGATAATGGATGAAAAAACATTTCTGAATACCCCCTTGACAGAATTAAAAGAAGGCGATGAAATCGAATATAAAATATGGAGAAATAATAAATATATCTCGACAAAAACGATTTCAAAAGCGAGGCCACGAAATTCGATAGAAGGTATTATATATGAATATGGCGAAATAAAAACTTCTTTCGGTTATTTAAGAACGTTGGTGTCAAAACCCTCCAAGTCTAAGGGGAAATTACCTGCCACACTTTTTATTCAAGGCAACCTTTGTGAGTCGGTTATTGAATTAAATGAAGGTGACCCCTATGAGCAATTTTGTAACAAAATGACGCTTCAGGGTTTTGCTGTTATGAGAATAGACAAACCGGGTGCCGGTGAAAGTGAAGGAAAAATAACGCGGTGTAAAGAAATGACTTTCCAGCAAGAACTTGAACAATACCAAACAGGTATAACTGCATTGCTCAATGATGTCTCAATTGATTCGAAAAATGTTTTTCTTTTCGGACATAGTCTGGGTGGAATCATTACTCCAATATTGGCCAGCAAAAATTCGGTAATTAAGGGGGCTATGGTATATGGTACATTGAGCAGCAATTATGGTAGCTATTACCCTGAAATTGTGTACAGAAGTCTTTTGATAAATGGTTATGGTGAAGCACAATCTTTACAGTATAAAAATTATCTCAAAGAGATAACTACAGATTTATTTGAAGGAAATAAATCTCCTCAACAAATAATTAGCAGTAAGCCACAATACGAATCCCTTTTACGTCAGGTATTGGGTTGGAATGAAAAAGACAATACCATTCTATACAGATCACTAGTATTTAATAGAGAATTGAATGAAGTGAATCCAAGGCTTTATTGGGAAAAGGTGAATTGTCCCGTACTGTCTATTTATGGAACATCTGATTTTGAGGCCATTGATAAAGAGTATGCAACTGCGATGATCAACTGGATAAATCCCAAATTTTCCAACAAGTCAACATCTATTATTTTGCCGGATACCGATCACGCTTTCGCACGCGTTGGCACAATGGAGGAGGGGGTAAAAATAAAACGGTCCGAAAAGTACCGTGAGATCATGCGAACAAATTTTAATCAATCTCTCATACAAAATGTTTCCGACTGGATCTCAACTCTTTAAGCAAGATATCGGATAATAACACTTTTTCATTTCAGTCGTATCTGGGTTTACAGAAGAAAATAGACGGCAATTTGTTTTATCAAAGAAGATCATAGCAGTCCATTCAAATTTATATTCAATAATTTTTGAACGGCTGACTACTTCCTCCTTGTATCAATCAGGTACTGGATCTTCCATAGCCCACCCAGATTCACCAGACAAAACATGTT